>CBFGPY010000140.1:0-6712 GCA_965650755.1 uncultured Chromatiaceae bacterium
GATGTCAAACTGCTGATGCAGGAAACCGGTCTTGCCGGCGCGCAGTTCCGTTTGCTCGGCAAAGCACAGGGCGATGCGTTGAATTATGACCATATTTCGATGCTGACGGCGGCGCAGGCTAAAAGCGGGCATTTCCGTGACCTGGCAGATTGGCTAAAAAAGCTGGATTAAACCATGCCGCTTTGTTCCAGCTGCTGGACAAAATTGCGGCGTTTTTGCTGTTGTAACTGAATTTGTTCGGTTGGGATACTAAAACGCAGCAAAATCTCGTCGCTGATATCAATAACATCACCAACGCCGACCACACTCCATAACTCTTCTTCCAGCACTTTGGCTTTGTGAATGGCGTAGACGCTGATGTAACTCAGTTCTTTATTGATATGTTCGGTGTCTGGCCGACCTGTGCGCGACAAGTGAATGCGAAAGGCAAATAGCAGGTCGTTTGCTAAAGCATCCTGAATAAAAAAGTGTTTGGCCTGCGTCGTTTTTAAATCAAAGTCAAACTCGGTGACAAAACTTTGTTCCATTTTCAGCTGATTTTGCCGGTAGCGGATAAACACTTCATAGGTGCGTGGCGGGTCTTGTCGCTTCATGCCTTTGAGCTGATTGGCAAAATGCAGATTAGTCGCGCTGTTTTTTAATAGCGGCTGTAAGTTCGGTTTGTTTTTATCCTCGGCCAAAACGCCGAGCAGCCGGTGCAGGTTATTCGGCTCAGCACCTTGCCCCAGCACGTTCAGGTCATAACGAATGCCGTGACGGTGCATAAAAAACGGGAAACTGTTCAGCGCTTTGACATACATGTTCCGCAGCGCCTGGCCAAGTCCGGCAAATTTCGGCGTCTCTTCCGCCATCGTCAGTTTGGCTCTGTTGTTTTTAATAAGTTGCTCGAAAAACAACCGCCCCTGATGTGGCGCGTCCTGCTCCAGAATACGTAGATTCATGATCAGCTGATTTTTGCTAACCGCCATCACTTCGTATTCCAGATCCTGCAAACCATATTTACTGGAGATTTTCTGCATATCCGGCAGCGCCAGCTGCACCTTGTCACCTTTTTGATAAGCGACTTGTTCGTGGCTTTCAATCTGCAATCCCCGTGACGAAAAATCCCGGGTATGCGCTTCGATATATTGCTGGTTATTGATTTTCAGCAAGACGCGGGTTTTATATAAAAACCGCCCTTCAGCCCGCAGGTTGACATATTGTACAGCGACTGCTTCGAGTGGCGGCAGTTCGTCCACTTTGGCATGGCCAAAGATTTTCAGCTGGCTGAGCAGTGTCTCATCGAAGCTGATTTGCTGATACAACAGATTACTTTCGTTGTGATTAATTTCGGTCAGTGCCGCAACATAACGGAAGTCCTGAATAAACTGCTGCACTATCGGCGAGGGTGGCTGATTGAGTTTCTGGATCTCCTGATCAGCCGTATCCGGCAAGGACAGCAGAATGTGGGAATCCTGCGGATGCGTACGATGCACCACCAGATGGAACACGCGCCAGCTTGGCTTTTGTGCGCCAAAACCAAAAAATACACTTTGCAGTTGTGGTTGCTGCGCCAGTTCATCGGCAGTGGCGGAGTAAAAATACAGTTTGCCTTTGGCGGCGTGAGTAAAACAATACAGGATGGTAGAGCGCTCTGCCGGCGCTTTTTGCAGGCAGGCTTTTAGCCGTTTGCCAGCCAATATCTGCATCAGCACCGATTGTTGCCGTTCATCCTGAAAATACTGCACATGCTGGCGGTTATTTTCGGTCGTCAGCGCACAGACTGGCACTGGCAGGCCGTCGCGCACGGCGATAAATACAGGCAATGACGCTATCCTTGGCAGGTAAAACTGCTCGTAACCTTTGACAATCACCGCATCGAGGGTGTTATCCAGATTAACCTTATAACGACGTTTATTGCCGTGGATAAATTGCTTCAGAAAGTCAGTAAAACCACGCTCGTCGGCCAGCGGTAAGCGTTTAACCCGCACATACTGTGAACGGTCGACCACTTCACTGTCGATCACCTGATAGGGGATGCCCTGGGACAGGCCTAAGGCAAACTCTTGCTCTAAACCAGTGAAATGCAGGGCAATTTTTTGCCCACTTTGCAATCTTCTGCTGCCTGGTACTTTTAACTTACTGCCAGAAACCGACAGGTCAACAGTGCTGGCCTGAAAGGTCTCGCCGTCGTCGAGTTCTACTTCAATATCAATAGTAAAATTCATCCGCTCTTCGCCGCGGCTGCAATAACTGGCGAACTGTACGATGCGTGGTCCGGTTTTATCTTGCTCAGGTTCGGCATCCGCTGGCGTGTCTTTGTTGACAAGCGGGTCACCGGCGATCACGGCCTGCAGCCTTTGTTCGGTTTCCTGTTTGTGACGCACCCGATAATTGTTGTCGGTATTCATCACTTCTTCGTACAGGCCGAGCGTGTACTGGCCATAACGCTTGATGCCGCGTTCAAAAGCTTTGACTGCGGTGTCGTCCATATAATGGGTTTTACCGCCATGCTCAAAAGGCCGGACTTCGCCGTCAACACGGCCACGCAAATCGATATAGTAATTACAGGGCTGGCCGAGACGTTTTAATTCCATCTTCAGCAGGAACTGTTTGGGCTTGGGGATCTCCTGCGTCAAAATAGTAAAAACCTCACTGAATTCATTGGTATTCAGTAAGGGTTTTAACCGCTCTATGATGCCCAGATACGGGAGGAGATCCGGTGTTGTCATTCTGTCCTGTATAGCCGCTTCACTGCAGCGGCATGTGATAATATCGATACAATAAAAGCAATTATTATGCCTATCAATAATTTTGAGGCCAAAAATGGCAAAAACCAAGACCGCCTACGTCTGTAACGATTGTGGAGCAGATTTTGTGCGCTGGCAGGGGCAATGCACCGAATGCGGCGCCTGGAATACTATCAGTGAAGTCAGAATGGCCGCGCCAGCGAAAGGCGGCCGCAATGTGGCCGGCGGTTATGCCGGCGCCACTGCCGCAAAAATCATCCGGCTTGATCAGGTTGATTTGCAGGAAGTGCCGCGTTTCAGCTCAGGGTTTATTGAATTTGACCGGGTGCTGGGTGGTGGCATTGTGCCCGGTTCTGCCATTCTGATTGGCGGACATCCGGGCGCCGGTAAAAGTACATTGTTATTGCAAATCATGTGTTTTCTGGCGGCGCAGGGGCCGGCACTTTATGTCACTGGTGAAGAGTCGCTGCAGCAAGTGGCGATGCGGGCCAACCGACTGGGCTTACCTATGCATCAGTTGCAGATGTTGGCCGAAACCCAGGTTGAAACCATCTGTGATCTGGCTTTAACTGTCAAACCCCGCATTATGGTCATCGACTCGATCCAGGTGATGCAGATGGCAGATATCCAGTCTGCGCCTGGCAGTGTGTCGCAAGTACGTGAAAGTGCGGCTTATCTGACCCGCTTTGCCAAACAGCAGAATATTGCTGTCATTATGGTTGGCCACGTCACCAAAGATGGCTCTCTAGCCGGGCCAAAAGTCCTTGAACACTGCATCGACTGCTCGGTGATGTTCGACGGCGACAGCGATAGCCGCTATCGCACCTTGCGGGGCAACAAAAACCGCTTTGGCGCTGTGAATGAACTGGGGGTTTTTGCCATGACCGGTCAGGGCATGAAAGAAGTGAAAAACCCATCGGCGATTTTTTTAAACCGCGGTAAAGAAGAAGCACCGGGGTCGCTGGTGATGGTGTTATGGGAAGGGACCCGGCCATTACTGGTGGAAATTCAGGGGCTGGTGGATTATTCGCCGCTGAATAATCCGCGCCGGGTTGCGGTTGGGATGGAGCAAAACCGGCTGTCGATGCTGTTGGCCGTAATGCACCGCCATGCCGGGATCCAGATGGCTGACCAGGATGTTTTTGTCAACGTGGTCGGTGGTGTGCGGGTTGGTGAAACCGGCGCTGATTTAGCCACTTTGCTGGCGCTGGTGTCGAGCTTTCGCAATAAACCATTGCCAATGGATTTGGTGGTGTTTGGTGAAGTCGGCTTATCCGGTGAGATCCGGCCTGTGCCAAGCGGTCAGGAACGGCTGCGTGAAGCGGCCAAACATGGTTTTCGCCGCGCTATAGTGCCGTACAGTAATGTGCCAAAAGAAATGCCGGAAGGCATGCAGGTGATCGGCGTCAGTAAACTCAGCGAGGCACTGGAAGCACTCTGATCTGGTGTTTGTAGCAAGATAGCAAAAAGGCCACTTGTGTGGCCTTTTCATCGATGTTTTGTTTAGCTCTGCTGGTCTGGGAAGTTCAGTTGCAGCACAGCTTTGGCGTCGTCGCGCAGTTTAGTCAGACCTAATTCATCATAACTTTTTACCATCAGCGCTAAGGCCTGCGGCACTAATGGCGAGTCGCGATAAGTTTCCAGCACATACCGGGCACGGTTGGCTGCAGCCAGATGGGCGCCACGGCGGCTGTAATAATCCGCGATTAACAGCTCATGACGCACCAGCTTCTCTTTGATGATGATCATCTGAGTCTTGGCTGCAGCGGCGTATTTACTGTTCGGATAGTTGTTGGTCAGGATTTTAAAATCATCAAAAGCCTGCTTGGTGCTGGCGATGTCGCGGTCGGCTCGGTCAACACCGAAAAACTCCTGAAAGGAATTTTCATCGGATTGCAGATTGCTGACACCACGCATGTAATAGACATAATCCAGGTCCGGGTGGTTTGGATTCAACCGGATAAAACGGTCAATACTGGCCAGTGACTGTTTAATGTCGCCAGACTGGTTATAAGCGAAAATCAGATCCAGCTGCACCTGGCGGGCCATAGGGCCAAACGGATAACGGCTTTCCATACCTTTGAGCAGTTCGATTGCGCGGCTGTAAAGGCCTGAATCTAATACAGCTTTAGCTTCGTTATAGGATTGTTGGGCGGTTTGATTGGTGTTAACCAGTTCTTCGGCTGGCTTGTTACCGGCGCAGCCGGCAAGCAGTGCAGCGACTGCTAAAACTGAGAAAAATTTCACTTTCATTAAAAAACCCACTCAGACTGCAGCCTTTAGCTGTCTAGTCCTGCATAAAATCGTTAAAATAGGCAGAATATTTTCGATTCTACCAAAGAGCGTGCAGCGATGCACAGAGGATAACCGGTTCCGACATGACAAAACAGATAAAACTTACAGAAACAGTACCTGATCATCTTTACGGTAAACGCTTGGATCAGGTTCTGGCCGAAATGTTCCCTGATTATTCGCGTTCGCGGATAAAAGAGTGGATTTTGGCCGGCTGGGTCAACGTCAATAACCGCCTGTGTGACACGCCGCGGGAAAAACTGCTCGGCGGTGAACACATCGAAATCAATGCGCAAATCGAAGAAGACGAACGTTTTGAAGCAGAGCCGATCGAGCTTAACATCGTCTACGAAGACGAACATATTCTGGTTATCAATAAACCGGCCGGTTTAGTGGTGCACCCGGGCGCGGGCAATCACGATGGTACTTTGCTCAACGCATTGTTGCACCATTGTCCCGGCATCGCCGAAGTGCCGCGTGCCGGCATTATTCACCGTCTCGACAAAGATACCACAGGCCTGATGGTGGTTGCGAAAACCATTCCGGCCCAGACTCATCTGGTTGAGATGATGCAAAACCGTGAAATCACCCGGGAATATGAAGCCATAGTTCACGGCGCCATGACGGCAGGCGGTATGGTGGATGAGCCGATTGGCCGTCACCCGACTAAACGCACCCATATGGCGGTCACGTCCAGTGGTAAACCTGCTGTAACGCATTACCGCGTCATGGAAAAATTCCGTAATCACACGCGGTTACGCTTGCGGCTGGAAACCGGCCGGACCCACCAAATCCGTGTACATATGACCTATATCAACTACCCGCTGGTGGGGGATCCGGTCTATGCCGGCCGGCCACGGCCACCGCGTAAAGCCGATGAAGCTTTGTTAGAAGTGCTGCGTGGTTTCCGCCGCCAGGCCTTACATGCTGCTATGTTGCGATTTGCCCACCCCATCACGCTGGAATTACTGGAATGGCATGCGCCGGTGCCGGACGATATGGTCGCGCTGACACTGGCTCTGCGCCATGACACCCAGTTGCATGGCATGGACAACAGCTGATGCAGCATGCAACGGCAGTTGATTTTCTGTTGCCGGACTGGCCGGCGCCTGCCAACGTCCGCGCACTGTCAACCAGCCGTGGTCTGGCGCAGCAGCCGCCTTTTGGTGGTTCAGCCGGTGTTTATGCCGGCTTAAATCTCGGCACTCATGTCGGCGATAAGCCCGAAGTGGTGGCGGCAAATCGTCAGCTGTTGCAGCAATATTGTGGTTTAAAGCAAAACCCGGCCTGGCTCAATCAAGTCCATGGCACCAAAGTGCTGGATTTAGACAGCTGGCAGGGCGAGCTGACCGATGCCGATGCCAGCGTCACCAGCACCGCAGGTCTTGCTGCCGTGGTGATGACGGCAGATTGTCTGCCGGTGCTGTACTGTGACAAAGCCGGTAATAAAGTCGCCGCAGCCCATGCCGGCTGGCGGGGCTTATGTGACGGTGTACTGGAAGCGACACTGAAGCATTTCCCTGAGCCTTCAACAGTGTTGGTCTGGTTAGGGCCGGCCATTGGGCCGCTGAACTTTGAAGTCGGCAGCGAAGTGCGTGCCGCTTTTCTTGCACATTCGCCCGAGGCTGCTGCCGCTTTTGTTCCATCCAGCCATGCTAACAAATACCTCGCCGATATTTATCTATTGGCCC
>CBFGPY010000141.1:0-6652 GCA_965650755.1 uncultured Chromatiaceae bacterium
TACACCAAAAGGCTCTGTATATTTTAAACCGAAAAAATCCGGCGCGATGGAAGTGACCAGTTGGGGTGATTTATGGTTACTGATCATCATGAATATCCCGATGTATCTGGCATTAGCGATGCTGGCCTGGAAAATGTCTCCTGCCGGCGTCAACCTGTTCAGCACAACCTATATGGAAGCGATTTGGCTCGGACTGGTGGTGCTGTTTGTGATTCAGACTCATCAGGTGTGGCGGGTGAATGCAGAGCACCTGCGTAAAGGTGTGCCTGAGCACGAGAAGTATCCATTTAGACAAGTTGCCATTCTGGATATTGCCTATTTCACTACTTTCGGTTCAGAGCTTGCTGTGGTCTCGATGTTGCCGCTGTTTTTCCTGGAAACCTTCAGCAGTCTGACCCCCGTCACCGCAGGTTTGCTGGCTTCGGGGTATGCCTTTATGAATCTGGTCTCCAGACCGCTCGGTGGCTGGTTCTCTGATAAATTTGGCCGGCGCAAAAGTATGGTGTTGTTGATTGGTGGTTTGGCGGTTGGTTATTTGCTGATGGGGACTATTAACAGTAGCTGGCCTATCGCCGCCGCAGTGATCCTCTGTATGACCTGTAGCTTCTTCGTACAAGGTGGTGAGGGTGCTGTGTTTGCCATAGTGCCGTTGATTAAACGTCGGATGACGGGGCAAATCGCCGGGATGGCTGGGGCGTACGGTAACGTAGGTGCTGTCGTGTACCTGACTATTTTCAGCTACGTTGATTATGCGACTTTCTTCTACATGATTGGCGGGACTGCCTTGATTGGATTGATTTCGGTGATGTTCCTGGCAGAGCCAAAAGGCCATCTGACTGAAGTCGATGAAGACGGTAATGTACACCATATCCGGGTCAGCTGAGATGAATAAAACAATGTTGATGGTGAGCCAGGGAATGGCAGAGACTGAGTATGTGTTATCGCCACCGTGGCAACAAAGCGCACAGGTCAGCGACCATCAATTGTTGATTGAAACCGCCGGCATCAGTATTGCCGGCGGAAAATTACCGAATGAAGATGCGATTTGCCTGACGCCTGAACTCACAGCGCATGCACAAATTTATAAAGGATTTGCGTTGGCGCTGGCAGACGGAGTCAGCTCAGCCGAAGCCGGTGCCAGCGCCAGTCAGTATGCTTGTGCCAGTTTTGTCGCCGACTACTATAAAACGCCGGATAGTTGGAGCACTGACCACAGTGCCGCAACGGTACTGACGTCTATCAACAGTACTTTGTATCAGCGCTCGCACCAGTATCAGCAGGATGACCGCGGCCATTTATGCACTTTTACCGGACTGGTATTGAAATCAGCAACGGCCCGGTGGTTTCATATCGGTGACAGCAGGCTGTATTTGCTACGAGCTGGCAAACTAAGGCAAATCAGCACAGATCACACAACTAAGCTCTCAGAAAATCGTCAGTTTTTGGGGCGTGCCCTGGGCATGGATGAGCAGGTGCAGTGGCAACATGGCTCTGTCCCTCTAGAAGCCGGTGACCTGTTTTTGCTGTGTTCTGATGGGCTTAGTGATTTTGTTTCGGATGCTGAGATCACCGGCATCCTGCTCGCTACGCAGTCCTTGCAGCAGCAAGTTGAAGCTTTATTGCAGGCCGCACAGCACAGCGACGACAATATCAGCGTGGTGCTGGCCAAGGTGCGACAACTCCCGGCAGAATCACTGGACGATTATAATGAACGGTTGACGCGACTGCCGTTTTTGCCAGCGCTGGACGCCGGCATGAAAGTTGATGGTTATGAGGTGCAGCGTCCCTTGTTTGCCAGCGCCCGCAGCCACTTATATCTGGTGCGCGACTTGGCAAATAACACTGAGTTGGTGCTGAAAACACCGTCGCAAAACTTTGCCGATGACAGTGCCTATATTGAACGTTTTATCCGCGAAGAGTGGGTGGGCCTTCGCATTGACCATCCTGCGGTGGTTCGGGTGATCCGGCAACAACGGCGCCGCACTTTTTTGTATTACCTGATGGAATATCTGCCTGGTGATTCACTCGATTGTTATCTGGCCACACAGGCACAACCAATGCGGCCTTCGGTGGCTATCGCTGTGTTGCGGCAAATTGCTGAGGCGCTTGGCGCTTTTCATCAGCTCGGGATCATTCATCAGGACTTAAAGCCCGCCAATATTATGCGTTTGAGCGATGGACAGCTGAAAATTGTCGATTTTGGTTCCGCCTATGTGCCTGGTCTTGCCGAACTTTATTCGCCGTTAACGCAGGAGCTGGCACTGGGTACGGCCAGTTATTCCGATCCGCATTATCTGCATGGGCATAACTCTGGTGAACAAGGCGATGTGTATGCGCTGGCGACTATTGCTTACGAGCTATTTACCGGTAACCTGCCCTATGGTGATAAAGTCGAAGATTGTAGCTCGTTAGAAGATTATCAGCGGCTACGTTATCAAAGTGCGCGCAACCACAACAGCCGGATCCCGCTCTGGTTTGACCGAGCATTGCAAAAAGGCGTGAGCTTTGATTTGTCTGAGCGTTACCTGCACATCAACCAGCTGATGCAGGATTTACAGCAGCCCAACCCATTATTTTTACACCAGCAAGTGAGTTTGGCGCAGAAGAATAATAAGTTGTTGTTCTGGCAATTGATGAGCGGATTCTGGTTTATCACCTTTATCCTGCTGTTTTGGTTGTTTAGTTTACGTGGCTGATCTGGTTGTGTAGCTCAAAGTGCTCAGGCTTTTGGCCTGAACACTTGAATGACTTCCGGGTTTACCTCGAGATAAGGCCCTTCCATCAAATCGATGCAATACGGGATAGCCGGAAATACGGCATCCAGACATTGACGAATAGCACTGGGTTTGCCAGGTAAATTCACAATCAACCGCTGCCCGCGCAGGCCTGCGGTCTGGCGTGATAAAATCGCCGTAGGCACATATTTCAGCGATTCTGTGCGCATCAGTTCACCAAAACCCGGCATCATCCGGTCGCAAACCGCTTCAGTTGCTTCGGGCGTGACATCGCGTTTCGCCGGTCCGGTACCACCGGTCGTCACGACGAGGCAACATTGCATTTCGTCTGTCAGTTCAATCAATGTTTGTTCAATCAATGCCTGCTCATCGGGGATCAGCCGATAGACTTTTTCCCATGGCGAGGTGAGATATTCGGCCAGCGTTTGTTCAATCGCTTTGCCGGAAATGTCGTCGTAAATCCCTTGTGACGCCCGGTCACTGACTGTCAGAATTCCAATCCGTATCTTGTCATGCTTCATAAACTCGAGGTGCTCATTCAATTAAAACTTGAGGACTCATTCAATACTTGGTCCGTGTTGGTTAAACCCGGCAAGACGATGCCAGTAGCCATTCACTTCATTTGCCAGAAGAGGCGATGCAACACCATGACTGAACTGGATGAGTTTTGCCATAAATTCGTCCGGGTCAGGGCTTAGCCGAACATAATGCACTAAACCCTGCATCGACGGCAGGTCGTTTTGCAAATTGTATTTAGCCCCGGACTGTGTCTGAATACCGTTTAACACAAACAATGGTTGTCCTTCCTGGCTGGTGCTGAGCCGCCCGGTTGGATATTTAATACAACAGAGCTGACAATCATCTTTATGCCTGTTTTCCGAGCGCGCTGTAAAGCAGCGACCCGACCAGGCCAGTGGCAGGTGGCCATACGCGAAAACTTCAATTTCCAGCTGCTGACGAATAGAATCCAGTGCCGGTTGAGACAATAAGGTCTGCAGCCAGTCGCGGGATAATTCTACCGGCACCACCCAGCGGCGCATGCCGAGTTGCCACAGTTTCAGCACACTTTGCTCGTTATACAGACTGAGGGCTGCGCCACCGACAAAAGGCAGCTGCTGGCTGGATAAATAATGGGCTGTCCCCACATCATTGGCTTCGACCATAAACTGGTCCTGGGCGGTCAATTGCTGTAGAGCTCGCAGGTCAGCTTGGCTTTCCAATAATGTCAGGCCGGATAAGACGACTTGTTTGCCAGCTTCCTTAAGCATTTGTGCGGTGCGCAGATAGTCGGTAAAGCTGAATTCACGTCTTTTGCTACAGACAGTTTCGCCGAGATAAACGACAGTCGCTGAGCTATCCGCGATTTGCTGATAAAACTGTTCAAGCTGAAGTTTTGGCCAATAGTACAAAATGGGGCCGACACTTACTTTTGGCACCATAGTTTGGTCGGAACATGCAACCACAATGTGCTCCTATGAATAGACAATCGGTTTTTTGAGGTTATTTCCAGTGCCGGTGATAAGCACCCAAGGTGGTTTGACTGCCTTCTGATAGCCCAGCCAGCGTAGCTTGCCAGCTGTCTTGGGTCTGAAACTTGTCCGGTGCCGCTTTGACGTTATCAATCGCAGCCCGCCAGACCTTCGTTAGAGCCCGGACATAAGCCGGGCTACGTTGCCGGCCTTCAATTTTCAGCGACGCTATACCTTCACGATGCAGCAGTGGCAGCAGCTCTAACGTATTAAGACTGGTAGGCTCTTCCAGCACATGATAACGCTCACCATCGACATCAAACCTGCCTTTGCAGAGGGTTGGATAGCCGGCAGTTTCGTCAGGATTGAAGCGGTCAATCAATACATTGTTTAACCGGGACTGCAATTGACCTTCTTTTTCCTGCCAACGGACAAAAGCTGCTGGCGAACAGGCTCCTGCCGTATTGGGTGACTCGCCGGTCAGGTAAGAACTCAGATAACAACGGCCCTCCGCCATAATGCAGAGGCTGCCAAAAGCAAAAACTTCGAGCTCCAGCGTGGTCTGCCGGGCGAGCGCACGGACTTGTTGCAAGGTTAAAACCCGTGGCAGTACGGCGCGGCGGATACCAAACTGTTGATAAAACTCCAACGCAGCAAGATTGGTCGCACTGGCTTGTACTGACAAATGCACTTCAGTATCCGGAAAACGGTTTTGTACGTACTCCAGCAGCGCAATATCAGCCAGTATTAGCACATCAGCACCTGCGGCGACTGCGATGTCTACCGTTTGTTGCCATCTGGCAAGCTGGCCCGGATGCGCAAAGGTGTTGATTGCAACATGCAGTTTTCGTTTCGCCTGATGGGTAAAATGTACGGCGTCGGCTAGTTGTTCCGGGGTGAAGTTCAACCCGGCAAAATGCCGCGCATTGGTATCATTATTGATGCCGACATAAACCGCATCTGCCCCTTCATGGATCGCAGCTTTCAGGGCCGGCATAGAGCCTGCCGGACACAGCAGTTCTAGTAACGGTGCCACTGGCTTTGATACTGCCTGATATTGCGATGTTGCATCGTCTGAACATGCACGACTTCGCGGACTATCCATGCAGGTTTACCTCTTTGTTGTGATGGGCACTGGCCAGTGAATTTGGCACTATGGCGCCATTATAAAGACGCAGCTGATGAGGTGTCGGATGCAAAACGGGTATCAGAGTTTTACACCAAAAGAGGTATTCCTGAGCCTCGGAATGAAGTTGGGCCAGTGTTTGCTGCCGAAAATCCCGACGCCTCAATCCAGCGTCGGTTTATGGTTACTGCAGCATCGTCAGTATGGTCTGGCAATCATCAGAGCGTCAGAGCAGCGACTGCCAGTAGCAGTTCGAACCACTGGACTTAAGTACGCACTCAGCATGATTTTTGGCAAAGTGGCGCAACAAGGTACCCTTGATTTTTTGTGTGGCAAGCGTTTGAGCATTGAGGTGCCGGATTTACAGATGCATTATGACCTTGGGCTTGATGCGCACAGACAGTTCTGGCTAGCAGCCGCAGGCTCATCAGACCAGATCTGTACAGGCGAGGTGTTATTTCGGGCCAACAGTACCGAGCTGCTGTTATTGTTGAGCCAACAGGTGGACCCCGATACTTTGTTTTTCCAGCGGCGTCTGACCATCATTGGCGACACTGAACTCGGTCTGCAGTTAAAGAACTTTCTGGATACTGTCGAACCAGAATTACTGCTACCGCCCCAGCTCATCTGCTGGATGATTGAGATTTCATCGGCGACACCAGCTTAATTCAGACGCTGTGGTGTCTTGATGTATTGTAATTGTGTTCCTTGTGACTCCATTTTGAGCGGATGTCAGTTTTGCTACCAGAGGTATTTATGGACGAAAAGCGTCAACTATTGATTGATACTGCCTTTCAGCTGTTTTATGAAAAAGGTATTAACAGTGTTGGGATCAACGAAATACTGACTGTTTCCGGGATCGCAAAAAAGACACTTTATGCAAAATTCGAAAGTAAAGATGAGCTGGTGCTGGAAACATTGATGGAGCGGGATGCGATTTTCCTGCGATGGCTCGAAAGTGAACTCGCGCCAAGTAGAAGTTATACCGATGTGATCAACAATCTGTTTGGTGCATTAACAAAGTGGTTTTGCAATAAGGTGCCGGAGCTGGATAAATTTAGAGGCTGCTATTTTATTAAGGCATCCGCGGAATGCACGAATGCAGACAGTCGCCTATTTCAATACTGTAGCGAGCACAAAGACAGAGTTAAGTCGTTGTTGAGGCAGCACTTGTCCGGTGTCAGTGAGACAACAATCGATCAAATCTGTACATTGAAAGAGGGGGCAACCGTCATGGCGTATCTTTATCATGATATGAAAGCTGCGGAGCGGTGCATTCCTGTAGCATTGGCAACCATCGAACTTTAAACGGAGTCTGCAAA
>CBFGPY010000142.1:0-6648 GCA_965650755.1 uncultured Chromatiaceae bacterium
ATCCTCCGCCGTCGCCGGATTATACACAACCATGCTGAGGTCCGGCCGCCCGTCCACCTGGAAGGCCGAATATTCAAAGGAGAGCAGGCCGAGCACCGGGTGCTTGATGTGCTTGGCGCCCTCGCCGTGGGTGCGCACGTCGTTGTCGCGCCACATGGCGAGGAATTCCGGGCTTTTGCGGCAGAGTTCGTCGACCAGCGGCTCGACTTCGGCCGCCGCACCGGCGCGGGCGGCATCGACGCGGAAGGCGGCGACGAAGAAGCGGGCGACACTTTCCCAGTCATATTGAGCGGCGCGCACGCGTGGATCGAGGAAGATGAAGCGCAGCACGTTGCGCTCTTCCGGCGGCAGCGCGCCGTAATCGGTGAGCAGCACGGTCGCTGCCCGGTTCCAGGCGACCACATCCCAGATGGCGTTGCGGATCAGCGCCGGGCTCGGGTCCAGCGCATCGATAATCAGTTTCAGGCCATAAGGCAGTGCCAGCGTGGCGGCTTTGGCGGCGATCAATGCCAGAATGGCACCTGTCACATGCCAGGGAAAAGCGGCAAAATAAGGCCGCATATAACGAATAGTTTCGCCGAGGCTCGCGGCTTCCGGACGGCGGCTTGGTTCAGGTTGTTTGGCGGTGGAGCGCATGCCGCGCATAGCAGATCCTTCGGATTACAGTGCAACAGATCAGCTATTGTGCCTGTTTTTTCCGGCCACAGAAAAAAAATCCCGGCCAGCGCCGGGATATTCAGCAATAAAAGCTGTCGTTTGCTTAGTCAGCATAAGTACACAGATAGGCAGTGTCCTGACTGACCTTCAGCTGGAATTTCTGTCCGGCTGCGACCGCAAATGACTAACCGCGAGCAAAGGTTTGCCACTGGCTCTCACCAGGCAACAATACCGTCAGCGCACCACTGACAATGGTCAGCACTTCATGCTGACTGGTACCAAATTCATATTCACCCGGAGCCATCACGCCGACTGTGGCCGGCAACTGTTCACCGGCAAAAGCGATGGACGTCACTTTGCCATCAAAATACTGATTTACTTTAAACATAGCGCCCTCTGTTGTAACTGATTTACCGCAGTAGACCTGAAAAGCAGGATGATGAAAAGAGAAATTTGGAAGTTTAGATGGCTGAAATGTTTCAGTATGCAGTACAGTCCGGTATTCCGGCGGTTTTTCGCCGGAAACTGTCGGCAGGGCGATGAAGTCAACAGCGCACTGCGTTATGCTGGCAGTAAAGGACCTTTGTTGCTGTTTCCGGAGTGTTGATGTCATATCGTAATGTGCAGTTGCTTGGCAATTATCTGGATCTGCTGCTGGACATGTTGTGTGTCGTCGATGATGCCGGCTGTTTTGTCTATGTCAGTGCCAGTGTGGAGCAAATTTTAGGTTACACGCCGGCTGAACTGATTGGTAAACCGATGCGGGACTATATCTGGCCGGATGATGTTGCAGACACACTGAGCAAAGCGCAGGCGGTGATCCAGGGGCAAAGTCTGGTTCATTTTGAAAATCGTTACCGGCATAAACAGGGGCAAGCAGTGTATCTGTCCTGGTCGGCACGTCGTTCTGCAACAGAACAGGTTCGGGTCGGGGTGGCCCGCGATATCAGTACGGTTCGTCTGGCGCAAGCACGGCAGCAGCTACTATATGCGATTGCTGAAGCCACGCATCAGACTGACGATTTAGCAGCCTTGTATCAGCGGATAGCAACTTTACTCAAACCACTGTTACCCCTGCAGCATCTGCACATTGCGGTTGGCGATGCTGCTGACACGCAGTGGCAAATTCTGCCGGTAGCGCAAGACGCCCAGCATGGTGCGGCGCCTGAAGTGGACACGCAGTTGCTGTGTCGACAAGTGGCATTATCCGGCAAACGGCAATGGGCACAACCAGATCAGAATCACGGTTGGCTGGCGCTGCCACTACCGGGGGCTGAAAGTCTGCAGGGCGTACTGTTGCTCCATCCCGGTACAGGTTTGGCATATCAGGACGCTGATTTGGTGTTGTTAGATTTTCTGGCTGTGCAGCTTGGCGCGGCGATCGAACGCAAAACAATGCTGCTGCGCCTGCAGCAACTGGCGCTTTATGACAGTTTGACCGGTCTTGCTAACCGTACTTTGTTACTGGATCGGCTGCAATCTGCACTACAAAGAGCCAGTCGAGACGAACAACCGCTGGCACTGTTATACTTGGATTTGGACCGGTTTAAACAGGTCAATGACAACTTTGGTCACGCAGTCGGTGATTTGCTGCTGCAACAGACAGCACAACGTATTTTGCAGGTCGTGCGCCAAACCGACACTGTTGCCCGCTTTGGCGGCGATGAATTTGTGGTATTGCTCGAACAATTGCATCAGGCCGATACTGCGTTACGGGTCGCGGAAAAAATCAGGCAGGCGCTGGCTCAGCCATTTCTACTGGCTGGTCAGCAGTTTTTGACCACCCCCAGTATTGGCCTTGCTTTGTTTCCGCAGCATGGCGCGGACGGCAGACAATTGCTTCACAGTGCGGACAGCGCCATGTATCAGGCCAAACGCGAAGGCGGTGACCAGATTAAGCGGGCTTGAACTTACTGATAAAACAACGCCGGCAATAGCCGGCGTTGTTATTGGTCTTTCAGTTGGATCAGACTTTGACGCAGTCGACGTAATACACCAGTTTACCGTCCTGTTGCATGGTGCTGAGGCCATGAATATAAGTCTCAAAACCCGGGAACTTGTGGTTAAACTCACGGGCAAACTTCAGGTAGCTGACGATAGTCTCGTTAAAGACTTCGCCCGGCACCAACAGCGGAATGCCAGGAGGGTATGGCGTTAACATCACGGCGGTAATACGGCCGGTTAATTCATCCAGCGGCACCCGTTCGATTTTTTTGTGCGCCATTTTGGCAAAAGCATCGGCCGGTTTCATCGCCGGCACCATCTCAGACAAATACATCTCAGTGGTCAGCTTGGCGATGTTATTGGCCTTGTAGATTTCGTGAATTTGATCACACAAATCTTTTAAGCCAATGCGTTCATATTGCGGGAACTTCTGGATAAATTCCGGCAGAACGCGCCACAGCGGTGCATTTTTGTCGTAATCGTCTTTAAACTGCTGCAGCGCCGTGACCATGGTATTCCAGCGGCCTTTGGTGATGCCGATGGTGAACATGATAAAAAACGAATACAGACCGGTTTTCTCAATCACCACGCCATGTTCAGCCAGGTACTTAGCAACTATCGCCGCCGGAATACCGCTGTCGGAGAAGTTACCATCGACGTTTAAGCCCGGCGTCAGAATAGTGGCTTTGATCGGGTCGAGCAGGTTAAAGCCTTCAGCGATATCACCAAAGCCGTGCCAGTTCTCGTCCGCGTGCAGCATCCAGGAGGCACGTTCATCCAGGCCTTCGTCAGTTAAATCATCCGGGCCCCAGACGCGGAACCACCAGTCGTCGCCATATTCCTGGTCGACTTTACGCATCGCACGGCGAAATTCCAGCGCTTCGTCTAACGACTCTTCCACTAATGCTGTGCCGCCAGGCGCTTCCATCATGGCCGCCGCCACGTCGCAAGAGGCGATAATGGCGTATTGCGGGCTGGTCGAGGTGTGCATCAGATAAGCTTCGTTAAACAGGTGCGTATCGAGTTTGTTCTGATTGGCGTCCTGCACCAGGATTTGTGAAGCCTGGGAAATACCGGCCAGCAATTTATGGGTGGACTGGGTGGCGAATACCATCGAGGTATCACAACGCGGCCGGCCTTCACCGATGGCATGATAATCGCCATAGAAGTCGTGGAAGGCGGCGTGCGGCAACCAGGCTTCGTCAAAGTGCAGCGTTTCAATTTCACCATCGAGCAGCGTCTTAATTTCTTCGACGTTATACAAAATACCGTCATAGGTACTTTGAGTGATGGTCAGCACGCGCGGTTTGACGTTTGGATCTTTCGCCAGAATTTCGCGGATAAAGGGGTTCGCTTCCATCTTGCGGCGAATGGTCGCAGGTTCGAATTCACTGCGTGGAATAGGGCCGATGATGCCGTAATGGTTACGGGTTGGCATCAGGAATACCGGCACAGCGCCTGTCATCATGATGGCGTGCAGAATCGATTTGTGGCAGTTACGGTCCACCACCACAATATCACCCGGCGCGACGGTGCTGTTCCAGACGATTTTGTTCGAGGTGGAGGTGCCGTTGGTGACGAAAAATAAATGGTCGCAGTTAAAGATCCGGGCGGCGTTGCGCTCAGAAGCTGCAACAGGGCCTGTGTGATCCAGCAACTGGCCTAATTCATCAACGGCGTTACAGACGTCGGCGCGCAGCATGTTTTCACCAAAAAACTGGTGGAACATCCGGCCAACCGGCGATTTTAAAAAGGCCACACCACCAGAGTGCCCCGGACAGTGCCAGGAATAAGAGCCGTCCTGCGCATAATGGGTCAGGGCGCGGAAAAACGGCGGTGCCAGGCTGTCAAGGTAGCTTTTCGCTTCGCGGATAATGTGGCGCGCAACGAATTCCGGCGTGTCTTCGTGCATATGAATAAAACCATGCAGTTCACGCAGAATGTCATTCGGAATATGCCGGGCGGTGCGGGTTTCGCCGTAGAGGTAAATCGGGATATCCGGGTTACGGTGGCGGATTTGTTCCACGAAACTACGCAGTTGCGCCAGCACGGATTGCGCTTCTTCGGCACTGCCGCTGCCGAACTCTTCATCGTCAATCGACAGAATAAAACCGGCGGCCCGGCTTTGTTGCTGGGCGAACGACGTTAAATCGCCATAGCTGGTATAACCAACCACATCCATGCCGGCAGCTTCGATGGCACTGGCCAGCTCGCGAATGCCGGATCCGCTGGTGTTTTCAGAGCGGAAATCTTCATCGATGATCACAATAGGAAAATAAAAACGCATGGGCGGTTCCTCAACAGGGACTCCAACAAAAGGAGCGGCACCTGGCTGCACAGATATGCAGTTTGGTATGGCAATTCAGGTTTGAAATTTGCTTCGGCTGACCCGGCGCTGCGCCAGGCTGGAAAACCTGCACAAGATACCTGAAATCTGGTTTTTTTCCAGTGAAAATCTGCTGACAGTGCGAATTTGCGCTCAGCAGCATTCACGCCGCTGCAGTGGCTGCGTCGCTGCATTGCTTTGCAAATAAATATGCGGTTTTTCTGCCTTGGCATGCAGCCGGCGCCAGTGGAATTGTTGCACCATGGTTGCAGGGAACTTTTAACGCAATTCACGGCGCAGCATCAGCTTTAAACCGGACCAGACCGCATCTACCGCACAGACCTTAATATCCACGAACCCCAATGGCAGCGCGATGTCGCGGATATCATTTTCACGGATGTCGGTAGGCTGTTTCGCCGCCTGTTTCGGCCAACTGACCCAAATCACCGCGTCAGGTTTTAAGCAAAGGCGCAGCTGTTGTAACAGCATGGCCAGCTGTGCGCGTTCGGTGACAAACAGCTGCACCCAGTCGGTATTGTCGTCGGCAGTCGTCTGGTAGCTCAGGGTGGGGCCCTGATACAAAGCAGCCTGCTGGACGACAAGGGCGGCACAATAGCCGGCTGGCGGCTGCATAAATACAAGTTGCATCCCGGGCTTGATGCCAAGTTTTTTCACCAGAGGGGTGGCGGAATAACCGCTGGCCGGATTTTGCATCATGGTTGCCTGCGTTTTGACTTTTTTTTCACATCTGTTCGGTCACTCTAGCTGCTTCATGTTCAGGAGGTGAATGATGTGGAAAAAAATTTTCATGGGGATTGCCGTGGTTTTGTTGTTGTTTGCCGCGGCAGCGGTGTGGCTTAGCAGCTTATTTGACCCGGAAATTGATAGGTCCGCCTTAGCGCGCACGACCAGCAGTCAGCTGCCGTATTTGCAGCAATTGCCTGCCACGACACGCGGTAAAGTGCTGGCGGTGGTCAGCAGTACGGCGCTGTATCCGGCGGCAAAAGTGGATGGCAAGCTGAAAAAGACCGGCTATGAACTGACTGAGCTGGCCCGGTTTTATTGGGTGCTGCGCGCCAACGGTTTTGCCGTGGATATCGCAAGTCCCCTCGGCGGTGCAGCACCACAAGTGCTGGATGATGACGACATGGCGGAATATGACTACAGCTTTTTAAATGACCCGCACATCAGTGAGCAAGCCCGGAATACGCTGAAACTGGCTGAGGTCAATGCCGCCGAATATCAGGCGATTTATTTTGTTGGCGGCAAAGGTGCCATGTATGACTTCCCGCATAATCCTGAGATCCAACGGCTGTTGCAGCAGATGCTGGCAGAGCAAAAGCTGATTGTAGCGATATGCCATGGCCCGGCGGCTCTGCTTAGCGCCGATTTCTCTGCAGGGCAATCCTTTGTTGCCGGCAAAAAGCTGACTGCCTTTACCAATGCTGAAGAGCTGTTGCTGATGCCGGACGCGCCCAAGCGTTTTGATTTTTTGCTGCAAAGTGCTTTAGAGCAGCAAGGGGCGGAATTTGTCGCCGGCCCCCGCTATTTACCCAATCTGGTGGTCGACGGGCAGTTATTGACCGGACAAAACCCCTGGTCGGTCTGGCAACTGGCGGAAGCTACAGTGCGCGCACTGGGCGTCATGCCGCGGCCAAGGCCGGTGACTGGCGAAGAGCAGGCAATGTGGTTGCTGAAACAGCAGGCAGAGCAGGGTACTG
>CBFGPY010000143.1:0-6629 GCA_965650755.1 uncultured Chromatiaceae bacterium
GGCAGCACCAGCGGGATGGTCAGCAGGGCGGCGCCGATCACCGGCCAGCTGTCTTGTTGATAAAAGGCCAATTTCTTAGTGACTGCGTCCTCTGCAGTGGCGGCTTTGTTGAGGATAAGCTCATAACCGGCGGCGTTAACGGCTTGCAACAGACTGTCGTCGCTGACGGCGGCAGTGACGCGCAGGCTCACCTGCTCTGTCGCCAGATTAACGCTGGCGGACAACACACCGGGTACTTTCAGCAGGCTTTTTTCCACCCGGCCGGCGCAAGAAGCACAAGTCATGCCTTTCACGGCAAATTGCCGCTGTGCACTTTCCAGCTGATAACCGGCCTGCGTGACCGCAGCTTCCAGTGCCTGAGTGGGGACCTGACCTGTGACTGTCGCAGTCTCGGTCGCCAGATTGACACTGGCCTGCGTGACGCCGGCCACTGCGCTTAAGGCTTTTTCTACCCGACCCGCGCATGACGCGCAGCTCATGCCATTGATTTTAAACTGTGTGGTGACTGTCATCCTGCTTACTCCCGGCTCACAAGGGCTTTTGATACCATAAGGCTAAACCTTGCCATGATGGTAAGGTCAAACAGTTTTTAAAAATAAAATTCTGGCTTGACTCTGTCATAGGGGGAAGCTTCAGTCTGTGCAGCGAGTTCAACAGAGGAGAGTTAACATGATGAAATTTCACGTCGCGGATATGACCTGCGGTCACTGTGTCAGCCGGATCACCAAAGCTATTGTACAACTGCACGCCGATGCCAAAGTTGAAGCAGATTTGGTTAATGCCACTGTGTCGGTGCATAGCACACTTAGTGCAGACGAGATTATCGACGCTATCACAGACGCCGGTTATACCGCGGTCAGCCAGCAAAGCGATTGCTGTGATCCAACCAACAGTTGTCACAGCTAAAACGGCTAATTCTGATAAAACCAACCCCGCTTTTGGCGGGGTTAGTGTTTTTGCTGGGGCAGTCAGCTCTTTCACAACCTGTCGCTAGTCAGCCCTATGTTCCTGCTTAGCATCGGTGCTGCGACTTTGACGCAGCGATAACACCACGGAAGTTGCGATGATCAGGGCGACGACACTCAAAGAGACCGCAACCGGGATCTTGTAGATATCGATCAGCAGCATCTTGGTACCGATAAAGACCAGCACTAAAGCCAGACCGTATTTCAACAGGCTAAAGCGGTCTGCCATGTCGGCCAGTAAAAAGTACATGGCGCGCAAGCCTAAAATCGCAAAGATATTCGAGGTCAGCACGATAAAGGGATCTGTGGTAATGGCAAAAATCGCCGGGATTGAATCGACAGCAAAAATCACGTCAGAAAACTCGACCAACACCAGCACCAAAAATAACGGAGTGGCATAACGCACCCAACGGCCATTCACTTCACGCCGCACAAAGAACTTTTCACCTTCCAGTTGTTCGGTCACTTTAAAGTGCCGGCGGATCCATAACACCAGAGGATTGTTTTTCAGATCAGGTGTTTTGTCCGCAGCCCACCACATTTTAATGCCGGTTAATAACAAAAAAGCGCCGAAGACATACAGCAGCCAATGGAACTGAGTGATTAGCCAAACGCCGGCAAAAATCATGATAGTACGCAGCACGATAGCACCCAGTACGCCTAAAATCAGTACACGTTTTTGTAGCTCTGCCGGGATGGCAAAAACGCTGAAAATCATCAGCCAGACAAAGACATTGTCAATTGCCAGTGATTTTTCAATCAGATAACCGGTGACGAATTCGAGCGTTTTGGCGTTGGCGATCTCAGTGCCTGCGGTATCACGCAGATACCACCATAAACCGCCGGCAAACAGCATCGATACCGATACCCAAATCACCGACCAGATGGCCGCTTCTTTCACAGATACTTTGTGTTGTTTACCGCCACCAACCAGAAACAGGTCGATGGCGAGCATGATGAGCACAAGACCGAAAAACACGGCCCAGAGCAAAGGATTGGCAATTGTTTCCATAAATGGACTCCAAACAGGGTGATACAGCCGGCTGCTGCCGGCGTTGTCCGGCCCACACTGGCCGGATGTCCTGTTCAGAGGGGGATCTTTGCCAGAGTGGCAAAGGTCTTGCTCATCAGCTGGGCTGACCCGGTTACCGGAAACCTGTGGGTTTCGGCATGACGATAAACCGGCGTGGAGCTACTCCCCTTTGGGATGGGGCGACTCTAACAAAAGCTGACGATTTCAGTCAACTATTCGGCCGCTGAGAAATTCATCTCCGCATTACGTTGGTGTTTAATGTCCCAACGCTGCATTTCATACAAGCGCGAGACGGTGCGTTCAAAGGCAAAACTGAGCTGACTGGCCTGATACCAATGTTCAGGGGCAACATCTGCGGTGCAAAGTAGTAATACACCACGCTCATAACATTCATCGACCAGCGCAATCAGCCGGCGCGCTTCGTTGTCGAGTTTGCTGACAAACACATCGCTGTGCTCGCGCTGATAATTCTCTTCTACACCATGCAAAATGGCAGTGGCGCTTTCGGGCAAAAACTGCGGAATATTGGCCAGGGCAATAGCGCTGTACCGGTTGCCTGATTCAGGCTGACACAGCGCCATGTAATCGAGCTGGCTGCGTGGCCCGCTGCAAAGTGCCATAAAATCAAAACCGATGATGTGCTGATTGCGCCATAAGGCCGCAATAGGCCTGTTGTGCACCAGAACCTGCTCGCAGGGTTCGACGGCGCCAAAATAGTGCTGCGCTTGTTGCAACAGCCAGTCAGGGGATTTTGCCAGGCCCAGATAACGCCAGTCGGTCGCCTGACGGCGGCGATAGTCGATGCCGGCATCGAGGCTCAGCACCTGACAATGTTGCTGCAATATATCGATAAAAGGCAGGAACCGCGTACGCTGCAGGCCATTTTGATACAAATCCTCTGGCGCACAGTTGGATGTGGCGACCAACACGACACCTTCGGCAAAGAGCCGGCGCCATAAGGTAGCGAGTAACATCGCATCGCCAATATCGCTGACAAAAAACTCATCAAAACACAGCAACTGATACTGCTGTGCCCAGCTTTGGGCGACCAGTGCTAACGGCTCTGGCTCACCTTGTCTTGCACGTAATTCCTGATGCACTGCCGCCATAAAATGATGAAAATGCAGCCGGAGTTTGCGCTTTGTGGCGGTCGTTTGGAAAAACCAGTCCATCAGCATGGTTTTACCGCGCCCCACCGGACCGTATAAATAAATGCCGGTCTGCGCCTGACCGGCAACGAGCTGCTGTTGCAGCTGTGCCAAAGCCTGCACCAGCTGCTGCTGCGCCGGATCTGGTTGCAACTCGCCCTGTTGCAGCGCAGCCAGATAGCGTTGTTGCACGCCATCCGGCCGGGTGATGTTGGATAAAGCTGTCATTGAATCAGCTATTTATTCAGATGGGCCTTTGCCAATATAACGTTCCAGCCACTGGCCAAATTCGTGGTACCAGTAAATCGAATTTTGTGGTTTTAAGATCCAGTGGTTTTCGTCCGGGAAATATACCAGCCGGGCATCGACCCCTTTGCCTTTCAGCACGCCATAAAGCGCCAGGCCTTGTGTCACCGGTACACGATAATCCTGTTCACCATGGGTGATTAACATTGGTGTATTGAAATTTTCGGCGAACATCGCCGGGCTGGCTTTCAGCACATTGTCTTTATCTTTCCACGGCGAACCGGCATAAGCATAAGTGCGCATCAGGGTGCTGTCGGAGGCAAACTGCGCCATCAGGTCATAAACACCGGCGTGATTGACTAAGGCTTTGTATTTAGTGCTGTGGCCGGCGATCCAGCTGACCAGATAACCGCCATAACTGCCACCCGCTGCAGCGACGCGGCTTTCGTCGATATAACCGCGCGATGTCATGTAATCGATGGCTGCTTCGCTGTCAAAAAACGGTTTAGTGGCATGGTCACCGTGAATAGATTCAGTGAACGCTTCGCCAAAACCGGTCGAGCCGTGGAAGTTGGGCATAATCACCACATACCCCATGGCGGCAAATACTTGCGGATGCCAGCGGGTACCAAAAGCGTCGTTAAAAGCGCCGTGTGGGCCGCCATGCAACAGGCTCAGCAGTGGCCAGCGTTTTTTCGCATCAAAGTTGGGCGGGAAAATCGCAAACATCTGGATCGGTTTGTTATCTGAGCCCGGGTACGTCATGTCTTCGACTTTGCCCCATTGGGTGTTTTGCTGCAGCGCTGCATTGATCTGGCTGATTTGTTTTAAGGTGCGGCTTTTATTGTCGAGCAGGAAAATTTCCGGCAACTGACTGATGCCATGCTGCACCAGCGCAAACTGCGCCGGGCCTGCGACCTGTACCTGTTCATTGCTGGCCTGACGCAATACTTGTTTCACCGGGCCGCCCACAGCCGGTACAGAAAACAACGATACCCGCGCTTTGTCTTCAGCGAGGAAATACAGCATCTGGCTGTCTTTGCTGAAAAACCACTGCTGTGGTGACAAATCGATATTACCGGCCAGTACAGTGGCTGTTTTTGCCGCCAAGTCAAAGCGGGTCAGTTTGACATTGTCATTGCCAAAGTCAGTGCGTTTTTGTGCGCCGTACAGCAGGCTGCGGCCGTCCGGGCTAAATACTGGTTTACTGTCGTCGGCCGGGTTGGCTTCGGTCAGATTCACCGCTTTACCGCTGCCATCGGTCGGCACTAAATACACATCAAAATTCAGGCTGTTGTACGGCGGTTTACTGCTGACAGCGCTTACGGCCAGCTGTTTGCCGTCCGGTGATAAATCAAATTCAGGCCCGCCGTCGAGGCTGGTCCATTGGCTCCATCCCGGTGTCAGCGCCTGCACGTCGCCCGATGCAATGTTGTACGCGAAAAACTGGGTGACTTTGTCGTCGGTCAGAAAATGATCCCAGTAGCGGTAAATGCGGTTTTCGCTGACTTTGGCCGAATGCAGCGGTTTTTTCTCAGCTTTTAATGTTTGGAAATCACCGGCAAAACCCGCTGGTACTTCGGCACTGAATAAAATCTTTTTACCGTCCGGAAAAAACTTTGGATTGCTGACGCTGACCGGCAAATCGGTGAGCTGGCGGGCTTCACCGCCGCCTAACGTCAGCAGTTGCAGTTGGTTCTTTTCGCCATCGCGTTTGGAGACAAACACCAGCTGACGGCCGTCCGGGCTCCAGGCTGGCTGGTTATCCGCGGCGGGATGAAAAGTTAATTGGGTTTGTTTACCAGAGCCTAGCTCCAGCAAATGCAGGTCTACGTTACTTTTGTTGTTTGCCAGATCATAGCGATTGAGGCTAAACACTGCGCGTTGACCGTCCGGCGACACCTGCATGCCGGTTGGTTTTTGCACCTGATATAAATCAGTTGCAGTCAAAGGTGCAGCCGGAGCTGCCAACACTGTGCTACCGGACAGCGTGAAGAACAAAGACAATGACCAAGATAATTTCATACAGGTGGTCCTGACAGAAGAAAAAGCAATGCCGGCTAGCATAGGGCAAGCGCGGGCTGGCAGGCAACCAGGTGTTGGTTCGGACCCGACAGTCGGCGGGGCCAGCCTGACCAATGGCAAATGTCATTGCGCCGGCTGAGCAGGAGTAACAGCAGCTGAGGGTGTTGTTTGCAGATAAGCCATCGCCACGTAGCGCTGGTAAATTTCAGTGCCTTTATTGGCTTGTAGTTGTTGCCATAACGCCCCTGCCTCAGCACGCTGCCGTTGGTAAAATTGCCGGCTGAACAGCAGGTAACCGACATTGGAATGCAGGGCAGGAGTCAATACTTTCAGGCCCCGGTCCAGAATATTTGGTGACACCACAGATTGACCGGCGATCTTACACAAAGTGGTCACAGCATGGACCCGGCCGGCCTGTAACAGTTCCAGATCCATAGTGCCGGATAAGGTGTAATGCATCAGCACCTGTTTTGGCCCTGGTACCAACAGTGGGGCATAACCCAGCGGTCTTGCCACCACCAGACTGTCGATCCCACTGACTTGCTGGCCATTCCAGCGCCAGCTGCTGCCAGCTCTTTGCACCAGGCAAGTTTGGTGTTCACTGAATGCCCGTTGTGGATCCGGCTGGTTGCTCAGCATCGGATAAACGCCGATGTCTTCCCGTTCGGGTCTGTAGCTGGCGACAACGGCATCGGTTTCGCCACTTTGCAGTTTGGCCAGACAGCGTTTCCAGGGGCGGCGTTCCAGTTGCAGCTGAAGGCCGGGAATTTTGCTGACCAGCAGCTGTAAGTGTTCGATAGTGGCGCCTGGATTGTCTTTAGGCACCAATGTGCCCTGACCGCGGTAATAAGGTTCGAGTGATTTATCTTCGTAGCAAAATCGCAATAGCGTATGGCCTGTCACCACCACAGAGTCTTGCGCCCACACGTTAGCGCAGGTCAATAAAACAGAGCATAAGGTCAATCCGGGAACAAATCGCAGCACAGCACTTTCATCCTAAATGGCAGGCATCCAAATGGCCGGGACTTTAGTATCGCACAGATATCACTCAGAAGAAAAAACCGGGCAAAGAGGCATAGCTTTGCCACGGTTGACCCAAACAGTGCGCCTGAAATAGCGGCGCCAGGGCAGGCAGGACAGGGAAAACCTTCGTTATTGCACCGATTGCAAAAAAGCCCGTAGCTGCGGCGCTATCGTCTGAATATTCAGCAG
>CBFGPY010000144.1:0-6625 GCA_965650755.1 uncultured Chromatiaceae bacterium
GCATGACAGCCATCGCCGCCATTGACGTGGCGTTGTGGGATATTAAAGCCAAAGCCGCCAATATGCCGCTGTATCAGTTATTGGGCGGCCGCAGCCGCGACGGCGTGATGGTATATGGCCATGCCAACGGCAATACCATCGCCGAAACAGTGGCTGAAGTTGGCCGTTATATCGGGATGGGCTACAAAGCTATCCGTGCCCAGACCGGTGTGCCGGGCCTTGCCAGCACTTATGGTGTGTCAAAAGACAAAATGTATTACGAGCCGGCCGACAATGACCTGCCAAGCGAAAACGTCTGGTCGACCAGCAAGTATCTCAATAGCGTGCCGGAATTGTTTAAAGTGCTGCGTGAAACCTATGGTTATGACCATCATCTGCTGCACGACACCCACCACCGCCTGACACCGATTGAAGCGGCGCAGCTTGGTAAATCGTTAGAGCCGTACAAATTATTCTGGTTAGAAGACGCAGTGCCGGCCGAATTGCAGGAAGGTTTCCGCCTGTTCCGCCATCACACCACCACGCCAATTGCGGTCGGCGAAGTCTTTGCTTCTATTCATGATTGCCAGCAGCTGATAAGCGAGCAGCTGATTGACTATATCCGTACCACCATTGTGCATGGCGGCGGCATTACTCATCTGCGCCGGATTGCGCATCTGGCCGAACTTTATCATGTCCGCACCGGCTTCCACGGCGCGACTGATCTAAGCCCGGTCACTATGGGCGCGGCACTGCATTTTGATACCTGGGTACCAAATTTCGGTATTCAGGAATATATGCGCCACACACCGGCGACCGACGAAGTGTTCCCGCATGATTATCACTTCGCCAATGGCTATTTATATGCCGGTGAAAAGCCAGGCCATGGCGTGGATATCGACGAAAAACTGGCGGCGAAATATCCGTACAAACGGGCTTATCTGCCGGTTAACCGGTTAGAAGATGGCACCATGTTTAACTGGTAAGCCAAAAGTGAAAACGCAACAGCAAGGCCAACACTGATGCAAACAGCAACCATCGAATTTTATAGCGCCGGTTTTCTCCGGCTGCATTGCCGCGACATTCTCGGGTTTTATGACCTGCGGGTGCTGGATGCGGCCGGTGGTTATTTCCAGAATTATTATGATGATGGCAGCTTGTTTGCGCCTGAGTTTCGCCAGCTGGTCAGCAGCACGCGCATTATTGTCAATTACGCCAGAGCCAGCCGCGAGCTGGCTGAGCGGAATGGTCAGCAAGAACTGGCGGAAAAATACCGCGCTTATGCACAGCATGGCCTGAAATACCTTGAAACTGCGCATTTTCAGATCGCAACCCAACAATACGCCTGGACTTTACGCCAGCATCAGCCGGACATTATGACGCAGCAGGCTTATGGTTATGCCTTTGTATTGCTGGCTTATGCCCATCTGCAGCTGGCGCAAGTAGCTGATGTCAGTGCAAAGCTGAGCCAAACCTGGGATTTGTTGGAACAGCGTTTCTGGCAGCCAGAGTATGGTCTTTATGCTGACGAGCTCAGCGCCAACGGCACGTTAAGTGATTATCGCGGCCAGAATGCCAATATGCATTTATGTGAGGCGATGCTGGCGGCTTATCAGGCGACACAACAGCCAAAGTACCTGCAGCGCACGCAGTTGCTGGCTCACAACATCACAGTGCGGCAGGCTGCTTTGAGCGACGGACAAGTGTGGGAACATTACACCCCGCAGTTCCAGCTGGATCTTGAATACAACAAAACCGACCCGAAAAATCTGTACCGGCCCTGGGGTTTTCAGCCTGGCCATCAGACAGAGTGGGCGAAATTATTGTTACAGCTTAACCGTTTAGCACCAGACCCGGCTTTAGTCAGCCGCGCCGCAGCATTGTTTGACCGTGCTTACGCTCTGGCCTGGGACCATGAAAACGGTGGCTTAGTGTACGGCTACGACCTAAACGGCGTCTGGTGCGACGACGACAAATATTTCTGGGTGCAGGCCGAATCGATGGCCGCAGCAGCGTTGTTGTATCAAACCACTGGCGATGCTGAGTATTTACAGAAATATCAGCAGCTGTGGGCTTATTGCTGGGCGTTTTTTGTCGACCATCAGCACGGCGCCTGGTATCGCCTGCTGAACCGGCAAAACCAAAAAGTTTCCAACGAAAAAAGTAGTGCCGGCGCTAAGTGTGATTATCACACTTTGTGCGCTTGTCTGGATGTATTGGCCGCGTTTTGACGGGCGGCCAGGGTATTGACCTGTGTGACTGAGAGATTGTGGTCCTCAGTTTGTTGATGTAACGGGTGAAGTACCGTCTTTAAATCAGGTCGGACTGACGCAGTAACTCTGTATGCAGCAGCAGTCCGGCTAAAACTGTGGTAAAAAAAATGCCATACCTGACACCGGTGTCATCTGGTTTTCACTACTAAAACCGACACTGGACAGAACAGGCGAAATAAAAACACATCAGAAACAGGGGTAGATATGTATAAGCAACAAAAAACAGCGGTGGCGCTTGCTGTCATGGCGGCACTGGGGGCTTTTAGCGCCAACGCTCAGCAAACTGCGCAGAACGGCAAAGCCGACGAGACTGAAATCATTGAAGTTAAAGGCTTCCGTGACTCGGTGATCAAAGCCAAAGATTTAAAACGCGAAGCTATGGTGGCGCAGGATTCTATCGTCGCCGAAGACATCGCAGATTTCCCTGATCAGAACTTAGCCGATTCGTTGCAGCGTGTGCCTGGTATTGCCATCACCCGTGAAGGCGGTGAAGGCCGGCAAATTTCTCTGCGTGGTTTAGGCCCGGATTTTACCCGGGTGCAGGTCAATGGCATGGAAGCACTCGGTACTTCGTCGTCACCAATGGACAGCCGCGGTGCTGTTGGCCGGTCACGCGCTTTTGACTTCAATATTTTTGCCTCTGAACTCTTTAACCAAATCGATGTGAAAAAGTCGTACTCGGCCGACCAGGACGAGGGCGGCATCGGTGGTACAGTCAACCTCAGAACTGCCAAGCCGTTTGACTATGACGGATTTCAGGGCGCTGTTGGTGGCCAGCTTGGTACTAATACCAACGCTGATGAAACCAACCCGCGATTAGTTGGGATGGTGTCTAACACCTGGGGTAAGTTCGGCGCGCTGGCTTCTGTGGCTTACAGTCAGAAAAACTCACGCGAGATGGGTTACAACACTTATCGCTGGCGTCAGGTGCGTGCTACTAACGGTATCGCCAGCACTGTGGACCCAACGCTGGCGGCACAGGCTGCAGCCGGGACTATCTGGTTCGCCCGTGGTAACCGCTATTCAGTCTGGAATAACGACCAGGAGCGTTTGGGTGTTACCACTTCATTACAATACCGCCACAGCGACGACTTAAAATTTGGTCTGGACTATATGTATGGTGCTTTGGAAAACACACTGGATGAGCACCATATCTCCACCGGCGGCGCTTCCAGTACTGCACTTGGCCGCATTGAAGAATTGCGCGTGCTGGATAACAACGGCGACAAAGAAGCGGTTTTCGCCCGTTTCAGCAACTCGACTATCCAGACCGAAAACCGTTCTGACTATAACGAGTCAGTTTTTAATCAGGTCTCGCTGACTGCTGACTGGCAAATCAGTGACAACTTAGGCGCCAAATTTATGTTTGGCACCAGTACTTCTGATTATGACCAGCCGCGCGTGGATAAAGTAAACCTGATCCGCACCGGCGGTATCACCACAGACTTCACCCAGGACCGCTATTACGGCGTCAACACTTACGACTTTGACCCTACGGCGTTGTCAGGCTGGGCGGTGAAAGATCTGTATTTCCGCGAAGATTATATCGCCACTGATTTTGACAATATCAAAGCCGATTTCCGCTATGACGTTACAGACAGCAGCAATATTGACTTTGGTTTGAACCTGAAAAAATTCAAAAACAGTGGCGACAACCGCGAAGATGCCGGTTATGTGCAATCTAAAGCCACACCGCTGAATAACGGTGTCAAGACCTTAAGTGACGCGGTAAGCTCGGTGTACAGTGTGCATCCGAACATGTCATGGCGTCAGGCTGATGTCGCTGCTTTACAGGCGTTTTATGGCATTTCAGACTTAAAACTGGGTACTGATAAAATTATCCAGACCAACTCTTACACAGTAGAAGAAGACACTGATGCTGCTTACACCCAATACAGCTGGGAAAGCATGATTGGCGGTAAAGTGCTGCGCGGTAATGTCGGTGCCCGTTATTACAAAACCGATTTGACTTCTATTGGTGTGTCGCAGGGCAAACCGGTTGAAATTACCCGTGATTATTCCGGTGTGTTACCCAGCCTCAACCTGGTGTATGAACTGGAAGATGACTTGTTACTGCGCGCCGGGATCAGTAAAAACCTGACCCGTCCGGCGCTGAGTGCGATTTCTGTATCAGCCAACGTCGCCCAGATGACGGGCTCACCAGGTGAAGTCGGTAAAATTACCGTTGGTAACCCGGACCTCGAACCCTTTGAATCGGTCAACTTTGACCTGGCCATTGAGCAGTACTACGAAGGCGTGGGCTCTTTGTCGGCAGCTGTGTTCAAAAAAGACATCGAAAACTTCATCGTGACCGAAGTGACCACAGTCAAATACAGCGACACAGGTCTGCCAGCGTCATTGCTGCCAAATGGCGCCACTATGGATTCACTGTTTGATGTGACATCACCACAAAACTCAGATGAATCGACCATCAAAGGGGCGGAAATTGCGTTCCAGCGCGACCTGGATTTCCTGCCGGCACCATTTGACAAGTTGGGCATTATTGCCAACTACACCTGGGTAGATGGCACTGCGCTGTACCGCAACGTGCAGGGCACAGGTCAAACGCAGGAGAAGAGCTTCCCTGGACTGTCGAAAAACAGCTACAACATGACGCTGTACTATGAAGCTGACAACTGGGGCGGCCGGATCGCAGCGGCAAGCCGCAGCCAATACATCAGCGTGGTGGAAGGCGGTCTACGTGACGAAGATGAACGCGGTTTCCATAAAACTACTTTCGTGGATTTCTCCGCCTTCTACCAGTTGACGGAAAATCTGAAGTTCACCGTTGAGGCTATCAACCTGACCAACGAACGTGAAGAACAATATAGTGACTCGAACGACCGTCAGTACAACACCACCACCAGTGGCCGGACGTACAGCGCGGGCTTCAGTTACAAGTTCTGATTTGGAGGCGGCTCTGCCGCCTTGTTTTTGTAGTACCGGCGGCTTTTGCGCCGCCACGTTTCGTGTGCACCGGCGGCAAGTTTATTCGATATAGTCCTGCGTTAGCCGCCGGTTTTTTTGGAGACACGCCTGTGTTCAGCCTTTTCTTGACCCGTCGTTTTTATCACAAATATTTGTTAGCACTGGCCATTGTGTGCTGGCAGAGTTTTGCTGTCGCAGCACAATCAATGACTGATGGCAAAGCACAAGCATCAACTCAATCCGCAGAAGCCGTACAGGCCATTTTTCAGCGCTTAAGCGGTGATAGCAAACTCCCGCTGCAGTGGACCTTGCAAAGCGATAATCAGCCGCATTGGGTAGAAACCCGCATCGAACACGGCGTGGTTAAAGTGCGTGGCAATGCTGCAACAGCACTGGCTTATGGCGCTTATCAGTTGCTGCGTCAGCAGGGTTATCTGAGTGTCAGCTGGGAAGGTAACCGGCTGGCACTGCCGGCAACTTTGCCGGACGTTGCTATGACAAGGCTCGACAGCCTGTTTACCGACCGCGCTTATCTGAACGTCTGTGCTTATGGTTATTCCAGCCCCTGGTGGGACTGGCCGCGCTGGCAACAGGAAATTGACTGGATGGCGCTGCACGGCGTGACCCAGCCGGTGGCGATGGAAGGGCAGGAGTATATCTGGCAACAGCTGTGGCGCGAATTTGGCCTGAGCGATGCAGAACTTTCGCAGTATTTTTCCGGCCCGGCATTTTTGCCCTGGCAGCGCATGGGTAATATTGAAGCGCACGCCGGCCCGTTACCGCAATCTTATATTGAGAAAAAACGCCAGTTACAGCGCCAGATCCTGACACAAATGCAGGCGCTGCAAATGCAGCCGGTGGTGCCGGCATTCTCCGGTTATGTGCCGGATGGTTTACAGCAGTTATTCCCAAAGGCGCGGATCAAAAAAATGAAAGCCTGGTCCGGTTTTGCCCGCGAAACTTACTGGCTGGACCCGGCCGACCCGCTTTTCAGCAAAATTGCCAAAAGATTTATTGAGTTGTATCAGGCCGAATACGGCCCGCAGCGTTATTTCCTGCTCGATGCATTTAACGAAATGCTGCCGCCGGTATCTACAGCCAACAAAAACGCTGAGCTGGCGAATTATGGCGCCGCTTTGTACCAGACTTTGGCGCAAGCGTCGCCGGGCGCTATCTGGGTGATGCAGGGCTGGATGTTTGGTTCGGACGCGCATTTCTGGGATTTGCCGGCGATTGAGGCGTTTTTAAGTAAAGTGCCTGCCAACAACATGCTAATTCATGACATTGGCAATGACAGATTTGATGTCTGGCAAAAAGCCAAAGGCTTTTATGGCAAACCCTGGGTGTTTGGTTTTATCCACAACTATGGCGGCAGCAACCCGGTTTATGGCGACTTTGATTTTTACCGCCACAAAACCAATATCGCGCTCAATCATGCCGACAAG
>CBFGPY010000145.1:0-6607 GCA_965650755.1 uncultured Chromatiaceae bacterium
ATCCCGAAGCACGCCACAGGTGTACTGAAAGCCATGCAGGTATTCGCCTAAGTTGTTATACCGCTCCTTGAACACCAACTCTTGCATGCCTTCAACGCTATTTGACGGCAACACCAGCTTGCTGCGCTTTGCCATCTCAATTAAAGACTCCAGCCGCAAACTGCCATCCAGATGCAGGTGTAAATCAGACTTTGGCATTTCTTTAATAAAATCAGCGGAATAAAAAGGCATACATCTTCCTGAAGCAAAAATACAACTGGTTTTAGTTATAGCAGTTTGCAGCAGATGAAGTTTAGAAAAAGATAGAATACGAGGAGAAGAAAGCAGAGGAAGTGGTGCCCGGGGCCGGACTTGAACCGGCACGCCCTTTCGAGCGAGGGATTTTAAATCCCTTGTGTCTACCGATTTCACCACCCGGGCAGAGTCGCGTGTGCAGGCACACTTGGCAGAACGGCGGCGATTTTACGCTGGGTTTTAGCTCACTGTCATGTAGTTTTTGCAACATGCAGTAAATTTTTCGCCTGATTGCAGTTTTTTCCGTCATCCTCTGAGCCAATTCGCTGCAGCGAGCACTGCTCCAACCACATATTTAGCCATCCAGAAATCTACATAAAAACCAACAGCTTAATAATTCATCAGCCTAAAGTCGTATCCATTTAGCCATCTATACTGTTGCATTCGGCATTTTGTCGTGATATTACTAAAAACGCTGCAGCTTTGTTCAGTTGTGTATCTGCAGCAGTATGCGCCGGCACATTGGCCTTGGCGCCTGAAAAAAGACAGAGCGATGAATCACTTAAACACTATGACCACTATTCTTCTCAGCCTCCTCGTGCTCCTAATCGGACCTCGGGGTGTTGTGCATTGGTCGTAGTGTAAAAACGGATCCAGCAAACAAACCCCGAGCCACAGGCCGGGGTTTTTTGTTACCTCAAGGTCTGATGGGTGAAAATTTCAGCAAGAGGAACAGGACATGAGCAGCGACAACAAGATCTGGATTTTTGACACCACCTTACGCGATGGCGAGCAGGCATTACGGGCCAGCTTAAGTCATAAACAAAAAATCCAGCTGGCCCACGCCATTGCGCGCTTGAATGTCGACGTGATGGAAGTGGGTTTCCCGGTGTCATCGCCGGGCGATTTTGCTTCGGTGCAGGCGATTGCCCAAAGCGTGAAAGGCCCGGTGATTTGTGGTCTGTCGCGCGCAGTGTTCGCCGACATCGATGCTTGTGGTGAGGCATTAAAAGACGCTGAACGCCGCCGTATCCATACCTTTATTGCCACCTCCCCGCTGCACCTGCAATACAAATTACGCAAAACTTTAGCACAAGCGACCGAGCAGGCCGTGGCCTGTATCCAACACGCGCGCCGTTACACTGATGATGTCGAATTCTCCTGTGAAGACGCCGGCCGCACACCAATTGATGATTTGTGCCGCATCGTTGAAGCCGCCATCAAAGCCGGTGCCAGCACTATTAATATTCCGGACACCGTCGGCTATACCATTCCGAACGAATTTGGCCAGATCATCAGCCAACTGATGTTTAAAGTGCCAAATATCGACCAGGCGCGTATTTCGGTGCATTGCCACAACGATTTAGGCCTGGCCGTGGCCAACAGCATCAGTGCCATTCAGGCCGGTGCGCGCCAAATTGAGTGTACGGTGAATGGCATCGGTGAACGGGCCGGTAACTGTTCGCTGGAAGAAGTGGCGATGATTATCAAAACACGTGGTGATTTCCTGCCGTTTTATACTGATATCAAAACTACAGAGATTTACCGCTCCAGCCATTTGGTTAGCCAGATTTGCCACATGCCCATTCAGCCGAACAAAGCCATTGTCGGCGAAAATGCCTTTGCCCACAGCTCAGGCATTCACCAGGACGGCGTGTTAAAAGCGCAAAACACTTATGAAATTATGTCGCCGGAGCAAGTCGGCATCCGCACCAACGAGCTGAACCTGACCTCGCGTTCCGGCCGTGCCGTGATCGCGCACCGCTTAACCGAAATGGGTTACAGCAAAGACGATTACGACTTAGACCAGGTGTATCAGGCGTTTTTAACCCTGGCCGACCAGAAAGGCCGGGTGTTTGACTATGACTTAGAAGCGCTGGTGTTTTTCGAAAACTTAAAAGATGACGACGAGCGCTACAAACTGGCGTTTTTAAGTTCCAGCACCCATACCGGCCATGTCGCGAGCGCGACTGTTGGTTTAACCGTCGGCGAAGAAACTTTTACTGAAGCAGCTACAGGCAACGGTCCGGTCGAAGCCGCGTTTCAGGCGATTCACCGCATTGCCAAACTGGAAGACGCCAAGATGGTCGATTACAACCTGCAGGCCAAAGGTGAAGGTGAAAATGCCTTGGGTCAGGTCGACATCATCATCGAATATCAGGGCCGCCGTTATCACGGTGCCGGCCTTGCCACCGACATCGTGCGTTCTTCAGTGTTGGCCTATGTGCACGTACTAAACCTGATTGAACGCAGCAAACGCATTGATGCGGTGAAGCTGGCGCGTAAAAACGCCGACAGCGTCATCGAAAAATAATTCGCTTTCACTTTTTTGAGACAAATGATGAAGACTTACAACATTGCAGTATTAGCTGGTGACGGCATCGGGCCGGAAGTGATGGCAGAAGCATTAAAAGTGCTGGACGCCGTCAGTCAGAAATTTGGTTTTGTCGTCAAAACGCAAAGCGCGCTGGTCGGTGGCGCCGCCATTGACGCACACGGCGAAGCCTTACCGGCTGCCACTTTAGATTTGTGCAAACAAAGCGATGCGATTTTATTCGGCTCAGTCGGCGGCCCGAAATGGACCAGCCTGCCGCCGGCGCAACAGCCAGAGCGGGCGTCTTTATTGCCGCTGCGTAAAACCTTCGACCTGTTCTGTAACTTACGCCCCGGCAAGATTTACCCGGCCTTTGCCGACTTGTCGCCCATTCACCCACGCACCAGCTCCAAAGGCATGGATATTCTGTGTGTGCGCGAACTGACCGGCGGTATTTATTTTGGTGAAAAAGGCCGCAGCGAGACTGCCGCTTTTGATACTCAGACTTACAGCGTGGCGGAAATTGAACGCATCGCCCGCGTCGCTTTTGAAGCGGCCGGCAAACGCAGCAACAAAGTCACTTCGATTGATAAAGCCAACGTGCTGGCGACCAGCGTGTTATGGCGCGAAGTGGTCAGCCGCATCGCCAAAGATTATCCGGCTGTGGCGCTTGATCATATGTATATCGATAACGCCGCGATGCAGCTCATTCGTTCGCCGCAGCAGTTTGACGTGCTGCTGTGTGACAACCTGTTCGGCGACATTTTATCGGACGAATTAGCCGCCATTGCCGGCTCTTTAGGCTTACTGCCATCCGCCAGCTTAAACGGTTCGAACTTTGGTTTATACGAGCCAGCCGGCGGCAGCGCGCCCGATATCGCAGGCCAGGGCATTGCCAATCCGGTGGCGCAGATTTTAAGTGCGGCCTTGTTGCTGCGCTTTAGCTGTGGCGAAGAGGCCGCCGCGCGGGCGATTGAAACTGCGGTGGAGCAGAGCCTGGAACAAGGCATTGTTACCCGGGATATCAACGCAGAGTCCCAATACAACACCGCGGATATCGGCAACGCCATCGTGCGTTTTATTCAGGCAGTTTAAGGAGTCCACCATGGGCCAGACTTTATATCAGAAGATTTACCAGAGCCACGTGGTCGGCGCCTTAAACGGCAGCACCGATTTATTGTTTGTTGACCGCCATCTCATTCACGAAGTAACCAGCCCACAGGCTTTTGCCGGGCTGCGTCAGGCCGGGCGTAAAGTGCGCCGGCCGGATTTAACTTTCGCCACAATGGACCACAACACGTCGACGCAAGTGCGCAGCTATGACGCCGCCGGCGAGACGTCACGTAAACAGCTGGAAGCCTTAGCAGCCAACTGCGCTGAAAGTGGCATTGAACTGCTGGATTTGTATCACCCGGATCAGGGCATTGTGCACGTGATTGGCCCTGAGCTGGGTTTAACTCAGCCCGGCATGATCATCGTCTGCGGCGATTCACACACCTCGACCCATGGTGCTTTTGGCGCTATCGCCTTTGGTATCGGTACCTCTGAAGTCGAGCACGTGCTGGCAACCCAAACGCTGCCGCAGCAAGTGGCGAAAACCTTAAAAGTGGAAGTGACCGGCACGCTGTCGCCTTTTGTCACGCCAAAAGATGTGATCCTGGCAGTGATAGGCGCTTTAGGTACGGCCGGTGGCAACGGTTATGTCGCGGAATTCTGTGGTGATGCCATCAAAGGCATGACGATGGAAGGCCGGATGACGCTGTGCAACATGAGCATCGAAATGGGCGCCAAGGCTGGTCTCATCGCGCCGGATGCCACGACTTTTGCGTATTTACAAGGCCGCCGTTTCGCACCAAAAGCTGAGCATTGGGATGCGGCCGTGAGCTACTGGCAAAGCCTTTACTCTGACGCCGACGCGCAGTTTGATAAAGTGGTGCAAATCGATGGCAGCCAAATCAAACCGCAGGTGACCTGGGGCACCAACCCTGAGCAGGTGATTGCTATCGACCAGCCGGTGCCGGCACCGGAATCTTTCACCGACCTGATTAAAGCCGATGCGGCCCGCCGTGCGCTGGCCTATATGGGCTTAGAGGCCGGCCAGAAGCTGACCGATGTAAGCGTCGATGTGGTATTTATCGGTTCCTGCACCAACAGCCGGATTGAAGATTTGCGTGCTGCCGCTGCTGTGGTGGCCGGTAAAACAGTCGCCGCTGGCGTGCGCGCTTTAGTGGTACCGGGCTCTGGCCAGGTCAAACGTCAGGCTGAAGCTGAAGGCCTCGCTGACACTTTTAAAGCCGCTGGTTTTGAATGGCGCGAACCGGGTTGTTCAATGTGTCTGGGCATGAACGACGACCGCGTTGACGCTGGTCAACGTTGTGCCTCGACATCCAACCGCAACTTTGAAGGCCGGCAGGGCCGCGGCAGCCGCACCCATTTAGTCAGCCCGGCGATGGCCGCTGCTGCTGCTATTCACGGCAAATTTGTTGATGTGGCCACTTTAACCGGAGCAAGCGCATGAGTGAGATCTTCGCCAAGGGCCTGGTGTGCCCGCTGGACAAAAATAACGTTGATACCGACCAAATCATCCCGAAACAGTTTCTGACCTCTGTCAGTCGCGACGGTTTTGCCGAAGCGCTGTTTTTTGACTGGCGTTATCTGGCCGATGGCAGTGCCAACCCGGAATTTGTGCTGAACGAACCACAATATCAGGGTGCATCTGTGCTGCTGACCCGCGCCAACTTTGGCTGTGGCTCCAGCCGCGAACACGCGCCCTGGGCTATTCAGCAATATGGTTTTAACGTCGTCATCGCCGAAAGCTTTGCCGATATTTTCTTTAACAACAGTATCAACAACGGCATGTTGCTGATAAGCCTCAGCGCCGCCAACATTGATTTCCTGTTTAACCGCTGCAAACAGGGCCCGCAGCAGTGGCACATCGATTTGGCCAATCAGGAAATTTTACTGGGCAATAACGCCGCGATAGGCTTTAGCATTGATGCCGATATTAAACAGCGTTTGCTCAGCGGCCTGGATTTTATCGGCGCCAGTGAAACCTTCAGCCCGCAGATTGATGCCTATGAAGCGAAGCGCCGCGCCAGCCAGCCCTGGTTAGGTTAAGCCTTCGCCGCCAGCGATGTACTTTCGCAGTACATCGCTGTTTTCCTTCTCTTTTCAGCAAGTTTTCAGCATCTTCCCTTTATTTTTATCAAGCTTCATTTACAGTTCACACACCTAACCCCCTATAACAGGGAAAAGTCGAAATTTATTGGGTAAAACAATAACTTCCTGACTATGCTCGATCGGTAACACTCGATTACATCAGGGTCTGTGAAGCTGTCGGAACCCGGGGCCAAGCGCAGGACGACCCGACAGTGCATACCGAAAATCTGACGATCCTGTTTGTTGATATTGCCGGCTTCACCGCCACCACCAACCGTCAGTCGCGCCGGCAAAATGCCTCTTTGCTGCAAAATTTTGAAAGCCTGTTAAAACCACAAATTAAAAAATTCTCCGGCCAGCTGGTGAAATCGATTGGCGACGCGTTATTGCTGACGTTCCGTTCGCCGACCGATGCCATGTTGTGCGCCTGCCGCATGCAGGACCGGCTGGCGCTGTACCGTCAGCAACACCCGGACGAACAGCCGATAGTGATCCGCATTGCCGCCCACTTGGGTGAAGTCCGCACCGCCCGCCATGACATCTTTGGCGAAGCCGTCAATCTGGCGTCGCGCATCGAAGCTGTGACGCCGCCAGGCGAGATTTACCTGTCTGAGGCGGTGTTTCTGGCGATGAATAAAACCGAAGTTCAGGTACAAAGCGCCGGGCAATTTCAATTGGACGGCTTTGACCACCCGCTGCATCTGTATAGAGTCCAGCAAGATCCTGGTGTTGAATTACCCTTTGGCTCATCGCGGGCAGACCTGCAAGCCAACCATATGCGCAAACACTGGCACCTGACCTCGATGTTATTTATTACGCTCGTGACCTTAGCTCTGGTGACTAAAACCTATCTGTTTGACCAGCCTCTGGCCCCTGCCGCTTTGCCGGCAGCAACGGTAC
>CBFGPY010000146.1:0-6542 GCA_965650755.1 uncultured Chromatiaceae bacterium
TAGTCCCGCTGCCACTGTTTGCCAGCGCGGGCCAGCTAGCCCACGTAGTTGGCAGTGTAGGCCCTGAATTCTTGCTTTGTGACCGTGAAGTCAGTGCCGAAACATTGCAGCAGTTGGGGCTGACTTTGCGTGGCCGTTGCCGCAGTTTTTATCTGTACCAGACACCGGCTGGTTTGCAACAAAATGCCTTGCCTGTGCCTGATGGCACGCAAAAAATTACTTTCACATCCGGCTCGACCGGCCAACCCAAAGGCGTCTGTTTGTCGGCACAAACTCAGCTGAACACAGCGCAAAGCCTGGTTGAGCGGATAGCGCCGCAATTGCAGAGTGGCCAGCCACCGCGGCACTTATGCCTGCTGCCTTTGTCATTGCTGCTGGAAAACATCGCCGGCGTCTATGCGCCGCTGTTAGCCGGTGGCGAAGTGTTGCTGATGCCTGATGCCGGCCGTGGTTTTGCCGGCAGCAGCCTGGCTAATCCACAGCAGTTGCTGGGCCTGATCAGTCAGACTCAGCCAAACAGCCTGATCCTGGTGCCTGAGTTGCTGCAATTGTTAGTGCAGGCGGCGTTAAAAGGCTGGCCGGTACCGGCAAGTCTGAAGTTTATTGCGGTGGGTGGTGCCAAAGTTGCAGTGGATACCTTGCGCCAGGCCGCCGCGCTGAAACTACCGGTGTTTCAGGGCTATGGCTTAAGCGAATGTGGCTCTGTGGTGGCACTTTGCAGTGTCGATGCTGCAAAAGCCAGTGATGAAGAGTTACAAAGTGCCGGTAAACCACTGTCTCATCTGACTGTGCGTATCGAACAGGGCGAGATTCACGTCAAAACGCCATTTCTGGGCTACATGGGACAAAGCGCTCCTGAGCATCAGGAATGGGTTGCGACCGGCGATTTGGGCCAGTGGACCAGCAGCGGCGATTTACAAATTCTGGGCCGGCGCAACAACTTATTGATTTCGAGTTTTGGCCGCAATATTTCGCCGGAATGGGTGGAAAGTGAATTGACCAAAACCGGTCTTATTCAGCAGGCCGTGCTGTGCGGCGACGCCAAACCTTATTGCGTGGCACTGCTATATGCCGCGCCTGCTGTCAGCGACAGCCAGCTCAACGATTATCTTGACTGGGTCAATCAACAACTGCCGGATTACGCCAGAGTGGCACGTTTTTACCGGCTGAGCGCAGCTTTGTCACAACTTGAGGGCACTTTAACCAGTAATGGCCGGCCACGCCGGGTTGCCATCATGCAAAAGTATCAACCTCAGATCGCCGCGTTATACCCGGCAGAATGAACGACTGAACCTAATTTCCAGCGAAAAGCGCTGTATCGGAGTGAGCTATGAGCTTTTACCAGACTTTACTGCAAGCGACTGAACAAGACCGTCAATACCTGTTAGGCGCGCCAATTATTGCACGTTGCTTTCATGGCGATATCAGCCGCGATGATTATGTCGCTTTCCTGACCCAGGCTTATCATCACGTCAAACACACAGTGCCGTTGCTGATGAGCGTTGGCGCATTATTACCAGAATCAAAAGAATGGCTGCGTGAAGCAGTGGCAGAGTACATCGAAGAAGAATTGGGCCACCAGGAGTGGATCCTGAACGATATTAAACGTACCGGCTATGACAAAGAAATGGCGAGACAAAGCACGCCGTCTTTTGCCACTGAGATGATGGTTGCTTATGCCTATGACACCGTCCGTCGCGTCAATCCGGTCGGCTTTTTTGGCATGGTGCTGGTGCTGGAAGGCACCTCGACGGCGCTGGCTGAAAATGCTGCTGAAACTATCGCAACCAAGCTGGAGTTGCCCAAATCAGCGTTCAGCTACCTGACATCCCACGGCGCGCTGGACCAGGACCACATCAAATTCTATGAAAACCTGATGAACAAAATTGACGATCCGGCCGACCAGGCGGTGATTGTGCATGCGGCCAAACGCTTTTACCGGCTGTATGGCGATATTTTCCGCACGCTGAGTGCTGAACACGGCATCGCCAAACTTGCAGTGAAAGCACAAACTGCAGAGGAGATTATTTAATGGAGCTTCGTGGCAAAACGGTGTTATTGACCGGTGCCAGTGGCGGTATAGGTCAGGCTATCGCACTAAAGCTGGCGGCCGCCGGAGCTCGGCTGCTGCTGGTAGCACGCAACACGGCGCGACTGGCCACGCTGCAGGCCGAGTTAGTGGCGAAGTATCCGGCCGATCACCAGATTTTCAGCGCTGATTTGACCAAACCGCAGGACCGGCTGGACTTGCTGGCCTTTGTCCGCGACTTAACCGGCATTGATATTTTGATCAACAACGCCGGTATCAGTCAGTTTGGTCTGGTGTCACAGCAGGATTATGCCAGCCAGCTCAGCACCAATCTGCTGATGCCCATGTTAGTCACCCAGACGTTGCTGCCAGAGCTTCAACGCAAATCAACAGCGATGATTGTCAACGTCGGTTCGGCCTTTGGCAGCATCGGTTATCCTGGTTTTACCGGCTACAGCGCCAGTAAATTTGGCCTGCGCGGTTTCACCGAGGCACTGAAACGTGAACTTGCCGACAGCACAGTACAAGTGTTGTATTTTGCGCCGCGGGCGACTGATACAGCGATTAACACTGATGCTGTGGTGGCGATGAACCGTGAACTGGGTAATCAGAGTGACAGCCCGGCGCTGGTTGCTGCGGCGTTATTACAGCAAATTCAGCAAAACCAGCCACGGCGTTTTATTGGCTGGCCGGAACAATTATTCGTGCGGGTTAATGCAATCCTGCCCGGAATCGTCGACAAAGCACTGGCCGCCAAACTGGCCGTGATCCGTCGTTATGCCCAACTTTCCCAACCTTAAGGCTTATCACCATGAAAGTATCTATCAAACACTTGTTCGCTGCTATGACCTTATTTGCCAGCACCACAGTCCTGGCGGATGTGTTGGCTGACATTAAACCATTACAGGACCGCTGGGCCGAAGTGAACTACGCCTTGCCGGAAGATGACCGCGAAAAAGCTTTTGCTGAATTACTGGCCACAGCTGACAAAGTCGTGGGCAGCAATCCGGATAAAGCTGAAGCTCTGATTTGGCGTGGTATCATCAAATCGAGCTACGCCAATGCCAAAGGTGGTTTAGGTGCCTTGTCGGTGGCGGAAGGTTCAAAAGCCGATTTAGAACAGGCTATCGCATTGGACCCAACCGCATTGCAGGGCTCTGCCTTTACCAGTCTCGGTGTGTTATATGCCAAAGTGCCGGGCTGGCCAATCGGCTTTGGTGATAACAAAAAAGCCAAAGAATTGCTGTTAAAAGCGTTGGAACAAAACCCGCAAGGGATTGATCCGAACTACTTTTACGCCGATTATTTAGCAGGAAAACGCGACTGGGCCCAAGCTTTGCGTTATCTTGAAATTGCGAAGGCGGCAGCGCCGCGTCCGGGTCGTGAAAGTGCCGACGCCGGTCGCCAGCAGGAAATCGCAGCATTACTGGCCAAAGTACAGAAAAAACTGAAAAAATAATTGTCAGTCAGATATACCCTGAATCTTCAAGGATGACGGGTATAAATACGGAGAACGGATGCGGGTATTATTAGTTGAAGATGATCAGGCGCTGGCGCAAGGGGTGCAGCTGGCGCTGAGCTCACAGGGCTTTGCCGTGAACCATGTCGGAACTGGCGCAGCGGCACTGTCCAGTATCCGCAGCGGCGATTGTGACGCCGTGGTGCTGGATTTAGGTCTGCCCGATATGGACGGTCTGGACGTGTTAAAACAGACCCGGCATAAATTTCCACGCCTGCCGGTGCTGGTGCTAACCGCGCGCGACGGTGTTGACGATCGCATTCGTGGTTTGGACCTGGGCGCCGATGATTATCTGGTCAAGCCCTTTGCGCTGCCTGAACTCTTTGCCCGCCTGCGTGTCATTGAACGCCGGCTTGGCACCGCCACCAGCCATCTCATCACAGTGGGCAACGTGGTACTCGACAGCAGCGCGCATCAGGTGCAGGTGGACGGGGAAGCTTTAACCTTGTCGCGGCGCGAATACGTATTGCTCAAGCTGCTGCTGGAATCTGCCGGCCGGATTAAAACCCGCGAACAGATCGAAGCCAGTCTTTACGCCTGGGGCGAAGAAGTGGCCAGTAATGCGCTCGAAGTGCACATCTCGAACTTACGCAAAAAACTGCCTAAAGACTTTATTAAAACTGTACGTGGTGTGGGTTACAGTGTGAGTGCGGTATGACCTCCATCCGGCGTTATCTGGTGACTTTATTGATTGCCTTGCTGACGCTGACCAGTTTTCTGGCGGCGCTGCAAAGTTATCGCCAGAGTAGTGCCCAGGCTCAGCGCCTGTTTGATGAAGACCTCAAGGCGCTCGCGGCCAGTGTGCTCGCGCCTTATCAGCAAACCACATCACAGACCCCAGCCGATATGGCGCAAGCGAACGCCATTCAGTTATGGCAAGGTGGTCGCCTGCTTTATCACAGCGCGCAAACGCCAGACAGCTTAATCAGTGCGCAGGATGGCTACAGCGAACAAAATTTTGCCGGCAAACGCTGGCAGACTTTTCGCCAGACCCTGAATGATTTCACCGTGATTGTGGCGCAACCGTTACAGGACCGGCTGGCATTGTCAGATCAGGTGGTACTGGCGTCTATTTACCCGGTAGTACTGAGTCTGCCATTGCAGGCGCTGTTGATTTGGCTGCTGGTTGGGCGCGGGTTAAGGCCTGTGCTGGACCTGGCGCGGCAGTTAACGCAAAAAAAAGCGGATGATTTATCGCCATTAAAGCTGGAGCAGACACCTCAGGAGCTGGACCAGATGGTGTCCAGCACCAATCAGTTGCTGGCGCGGCTGGACGACGCTTTTGCCCGCGAGAAACGTTTTGCTGCCGACGTGGCCCATGAACTCCGCACCCCATTAGCCGTATTACAGGTCAATCTGCACAATGCACAACAGCGCTGGCGGGAGGCAGGTCTGGCGGATCCTGATCGCATCATGCCGGCTCTGCAGGATGGCGTCAGCCGGATGAGTGCATTGATTGAACAAATCATGTTGTTAAACCGTACCAACCCGGCGCATTTTTCTGCCAAACTGCAAAAGCTGGATTTGGCGGTATTATGCCGGGACGTAGTCGCAGAATTGTATCCGCAAATAGAGCGCCGGCAGCAACAGATCGCGTTGGAAGGTGATGAGCAGGTGTTGCTCGATGGGGATGCCTTCGCGCTGAAATTGTTATTGGTTAATCTGGTGGGGAATGCCAGCAAATATACGCCGGAACAGGGCCAGATCCAGCTGACGCTGCAACAAGAAGCGGATACGGTCAGATTGCTGGTGGAGGACTCGGGTCCAGGCATTGCTCCGGAGGAATATTCACGGGTGTTTGAGCGTTTTTACCGGGTCGGCGGCGACCGGCATCAATCAGGCCAGCCGGGCAGTGGCCTTGGTCTCGCCATAGTGCAGGACATCGCGCTGCTGCATCAGGGCAAGCTGTCACTGGGCCGGTCAGTATTGGGTGGATTAGCTGTGACATTGGAGTTGCCGTTGTGCCATCAGCATCATTAATCAAAGCCAGCATTGTACAACCTACCTTGCGCCAGCGGCGTTTTGCGCTGGGGTTGCGCTTGGGTTTATTGCTGAGTGCTTTCTGGTCCGCTTGGCTGATTGCAGCAGAAACGCCGGTTTTTCATCTGACATTAAAAGACCACTTATTTAGTCCCAGTACTTTGCAAGTCCCGGCCGGGCAGAAAGTCAAAATCATCATTCACAATCAGGACCCCAACCCGGAAGAGTTCGAAAGTTTTTCGATGAACCGGGAAAAAGTCATTCTGGGCGGCAGTTCCGGCGTGGTATTTGTCGGTCCGCTGCAGCCTGGTACCTATCCGTTCAGCGGTGAATACAATCCGGACAGTGCCAAAGGCCAGCTGATCGCGCTGCCGGACGCTCAATGGCAAGCGCTGCAAAGCGGAGGTGCTGATGCTCATTAACACAGTCGTCCTGCTGTTGCGGGAATTGTTGCCGGTGGTGTTGTTATTAAGCCTGTTGCTGGCGGCAAATCCGGCAGCAATGCGCGCCATTCTGCTGCGTGTCCTGTGGATTGGCGCCCCTTTACTGATAGTACAAAGCAGCCAATACAGCCTGCTGGCCGGAATGTGGGACGGGCAGGGCCTGGAATTCTGGTATGCCTGCTGTTATCTGCTTTGCGCTGTGTTTCTCAGCGCGCTGTTATTACAACCAAAGCATCATGTCTGGCTGGCTGCGGCTGCGGTCGTGGCTTTGGCGCTGATTAATGGCAGCAACCTGGTGCTGTATTTGTTTTTGTATCCGCGTGAACTGGATGACAGCCAAAGTCTGTGGCTTGGCGCCGCGCTTGGCAGCGGCATCAGTTTGAGTATTGCGGTACTGATGTATCACCTGGTGCTGGAACTAAGGCTGTATTGGCGCGAGTGCGCAGCCGTCATGCTGTGTTTCAGCGCGGCACGGCAGGTCAGTGCGGCAGTATTTATTCTGCATCAGATGGATTTATTCGGCGGTGCTGAGCCGGTCTGGCCACAGCATCTGTGGATCGATGAGAGTTCT
>CBFGPY010000147.1:0-6503 GCA_965650755.1 uncultured Chromatiaceae bacterium
TGCCTGACACGGGCTATGCTGCGCAGAGCACGGCACAACTGCCCTATTTGTCAGTTCGGTTATTTAAACAATATGCCTTGCAATCTGTACCAGACAACGCCGTGTTCAAAACGCTGAATTCCAGCGGCACCACAGGCCAGCCATCCCGCATTGTGCTGGATAAAGATGCTGCAGCACTGCAGTCGCGGGTTCTGGTGCGCATCATGCAGCATTGGCTCGGCAAAGACCGGCTGCCGATGCTGATTATTGACCATCCGGGCGTGGTCAAAGATCGCAGCAATTTCAGCGCCCGCGGCGCCGGCATTCAGGGGCTGGCCTTTATGGGACGCAATCATTGTTATGCACTGAACGAAGATTTGTCCGTTAACACTGCTGCACTCAATGAATTTTGTCGCCAGTTTGGTGATGGTCCTGTGCTGATTTTTGGTTTTACTTTTATGGTCTGGCACTGGCTGCAACAATTAACCGCCGGGCAAGTGCAGCTGCCACAGGCAATTTTACTGCACAGCGGCGGCTGGAAAAAACTACAGGCACAGGCCGTCGGTAATGCTGAATTCAAGGCGCGGCTCGCCCAGGTTGCCGCAATTCAACGGGTGCATAATTTTTATGGCATGGTTGAACAAATCGGTGCTGTATTTGTGGAATGCGAACATGGCCACCTGCACTGCCCGGTTTCGGCGGACGTGCTGGTACGCAATCCGCAAAGCTGGCAACTGCAGGAACATGGCGAGCCTGGCGTGCTGCAGTTATTGTCCACTTTGCCCCGCTCTTATCCGGGTCATAGCCTGTTAACCGAAGATCGCGGTGTGATTATTGGCGAAGACAACTGCCCCTGTGGCCGTCCCGGTAAATACTTTCAGGTATTGGGCCGGTTGGCCCTGGCTGAAGCCCGCGGCTGCAGTGACACAGTGCAAGCCGGCACCCCCAGCGCTACGGAGCAATAGATGCAGTTTTTGAATCTACCGTACACAAAGCCAACCCCCGGCAAACAGCTGGCGCCGGCCCTTTCTGCCGACAGTTTTGCTTACATCGCAGCGCTCAGCGACTTGCTGCTGAAAGACGCCCGTTGCCGGCCTTTTGCTGATTTACTCGCGCTCGGCTTCTGGTTAAGACCGGCACATTTACAAAAAATACTGCAGCCCTATCACACACAGCCTTATCTGCTGCGGCCACTGGGCCTGGTATTTCATAATGCGCCGGCCAATGTCGACAGCCTGTTTATGTATCCGGCGCTGCTGAGCCTGCTGATGGGCAATCAGAATTTAATTCGGTTATCCAGCCGCGCTGGTGGCAGCGCCGCGCTGTTGTTGACATTGGTGAACGAACTGGCCGGGCAATTTCCGGCAGAGAATCAACGGTTGATGTTTGTCCGTACTGCGCATCAGGACGCTGAGTTATCCGTCTGGCTGCAACACGTTGACGGCCGCCTGCTCTGGGGCAGCGATGCGGCCATTATTGCGCAGCGGCAAGTCCCGGTGCCGGCGCATTGCCGTGATTTGACCTTTGCTCACAAATTCTCGTTGTGTCTGCTGGATGCCAAGGCGCTGCTGCAGTGCAACGATGCCGACCTGCAGGCGATGCAGGCGCTGTTTGTCCGCGACCATCTGAGCTACGCCCAACACACCTGTGCTTCGGCCAAACTACTGGTCTGGCGCGGCGAGCCGGCCACAGTGCAGCAGGCACAGCAGCGCTTTTGGCCGGCGCTGGAACAACAGCAGCAGTTAACCGACAGTGAGCATTTCCAGGCGTTGGCGGCAGCACAACAACTGATTGCCGGCAGTGACAACTATCAGCAGTTACAACTTAGGTCGTTAATACGCTTAAGCGCTGCCGCTTTGGACCCGCAGATGATTGCGTTACATCCCGGCTGCGGATTATTTATCGAAATGACGGCAGCGACCTTAGACGAGTTGCCCCCACAGCTGCAGCAGGCGCATCAGACCATCAGTTATTGGGGGTTAGCCCCGGCAGAATTAGCCCGCTGGCAACAAACCTTGCTCATCGGCGTGGACCGGCTGGTGCCGCTTGGCCAGAGTTTACAATTTCATCCGATCTGGGATGGGATGGATTTACCGCTGCAGCTGGCGCGCGTCAGTCTGGTGCTTCCTCACTGAAATAGCGCAGATTTGAGTTTCCCCAGCTCGGGCCGATAGTGTGGGTATAAAATTTGTATGTTCCCGGTTTTATCCGTGGTATCGCGGTTTCACTTAAAACGCGCAGACAGTTCCTGGATTGAGGAGTACCCGCATGCATGTGCGCTGGCAACAACACACCGATTTACAACAAGTCTCACTTGACCAGATTGCATTGGTGTCACTGGATATCTTTGACACCTTGCTGCACCGCACAGTTAAAATTCCGGCAGATGTGTTTGTGTTAGTTGCCGGGCAGGCACACCAGCAAGGATCACTCGACCCGGCAGTTTGCCCTGAACAGTTCCGGCTTATCCGGATAGAGATGGAAAAAAACGCCCGTCAACTGGCAGTGGCTCAACGCAACAGCAGCGAAGTGACTTTTGCCGAGATTTGGGCACAGGCCCCCAAGCATTGGACAACTGCCACGCAACTGGCAGCGCTGGAGCTGGAGACTGAACTTGCCGTGTCTTTTCCAAATCCCTATCTGGTTGATTTTTGCCGGATGCTGCAACAGCAGCAGATCCCATTTCAGCTTACCAGCGACACTTATTTCTCTCGCGATTTTATTCAGGCTCTGCTTAGTAAAAGCGGTTTAAGCATTGCTGACAGCCAGCTGATGCTGTCGCAGGAAGCTGCAGCCAATAAGTATCAGGGCCGGTTGTTTGACCTGCTGCTTGCCCGTTATCCCCAGATCCAGCCGTCCCAGATCCTGCATATTGGCGATGATATTATTGCTGATACGGTACAACCTCAGACAAGGGGGATCCGTAGCCTGCATCTGCAGCATGTGCATCTGCCTCATGCATGGCAACAGCGCTGGTTACTCAGCGGCGCGGCTGGTATGCCACATCCTTTGCAATGCCTGGACCGGCTGGGATATACACACCACTGGTCTGGCGGTGCCGACCCCGAACTGGCTCGATTTGGCAGCGCGTTGTATGGCCCAGTGCTGGCAGCGTTCTGCTATTGGGTCGTCAAGGATGCGGTGAAACATGGGATCACCCGGCTGTGCCCTATTATGCGTGAAGCCCGCGTGTTTAAGCCTTTATTGGAGCAAGCAATTACCGCACTTGGTGCGACTATCGAGGTCGTCGAATTTTATACCTCACGCAAAGCTGCCTATCTGGCGCAAATGGGTACGCTGGACAGCGCTGCTATCACGCAATTTCGCAACAGACGCAGTTACAGCCTGAACGATTTAATCAAAGAACTTGAGCTACCGGCAGCGCCACCAGAGTTAGCGCAGACAGCAGGACTTCGGCTTAATGATATCCCCGATCAACTGGCACTGAATCAATGGCTGCAATCAGAGACAGTGCAACATGCCGCGCTAATGACTAGCCAACGTCAGCAGCAATATCTGTGGCAATATTGCCAGCAATGCTTTGCAGGCCATACTGTCGCGATGGTCGACATCGGCCCTGGCGGCAATAGCCTGGCCTGGGTGGCCAATGCCATCGGCGATGCAGCTAAAGCCATCCAAATGAATTATTTGCTTTACAGCATCCCTGAGCTGGCACGCCACTTAGCCGCCGGCCATCGTTATCAGAGTTATTTGCCTCTTGAGAGCACGACGCTGGAAAAAATGCGAGTCATCAACCGCTGCCCGGAACCTTTAGAGATTTTACTGACAGGCCGCGACCAAACCACGCTTTGCTATCAACAATTGGATGACGGCACTATTGGCCCAGTCACCGCCCATGTATTTCAGCAGCCACAGCAGGAATTACGACTGGTGGATTTTATGCAGGGCGCAACGTTGGCGATGCAGCATCTGTGTTTGCTGAGTCAATATGTGGACACTAAATACTGGCTGACGCCGGCGACCAGAGCGGCACAGCTGCACGAGCTTTATCTGCTGCTCGAATTGCCGACCCCGGCGGAAGCACAGAGCCTCGGCTCTCTGCTGTTTGATGACAATTATGGTTCCGACAGCTTCGCGCCGATTTGCTGTGCCAGCGATAAGCAGCTATTACAAAAAATCGGAATTCCGCGTTTTATGCAGCTTTGTCGTCAGCAATGGGGGTATAACGGCATGGCGGTGCGTTGGCCACAGGCCGTAGTCACCCTGCAGTCGCCATACTTTTTAACGCAGCAGTATCTGAGCAGCTTTAATGATACCGAGTTCAAATTGCTGTGTTTTACGCTGATCCGTCAGGCGCTGGAGTCCGGGCTCACTGAAGTGACAGTCTATGGCGCTGGCGAGCTGGGTCAACAGATGGTGCAACAGGCACTGGAGATGGGTTTACAAGTGTGTGCACTGGTGGACTCCAATCCGAAATTACATGGCCTGCAGGTGCTGAACCGCCCCGTGATCAGTCTGCAGCACGCTTTTAACAGCGGGGCGCAACATTATCTGGTTGCCTCGTCAGCGTTCTCACGTCAAATCTGTGCCCAACTTCGCGCATTTTATCAGCAGCATTCAACGCCATTAACACTCTTTGCGATTAATGAGGGCTGAGATGGACGATTTACAGCGCCAATTACATCAGCAACTTGCAAGCGGCGAACGCCTCGCTGTCGGCTGGGGCGTCAGTGGCTATGTCGAGTATCAACTGCGTTTTTCGCCCTATCCTTTTCAGTATCTGGTTGATGGTTGTGGTCAGCTGGCTGGTACTGAGCTGAACGGTGTACCTGTGATCACTGCGCAGCAACTGGCCAATCTGGATCGCAAAAGTTATGTCGTTGTGGTCTTAGCCGAATGGGCCAGGTTTGGTCAGGAAATTTGCCTGCAGGCTCAAGCGTTGGGCTTCGATGCTATTGCACCGGCTGTCGCCAGTGAACTGGCTGCTGATTTTCCCGAGCAGAACTTTCACGCCTTATTCAACCAGCTGTCCGCCGGCTATCCACCAGAACCACGGCAGTCTAAAGTTGCTGCACTTTATATTCAAAGCCTGGTGAAAGGCGGAGCTGAACGGCAAATCGTGCTGCTGGCGCAAGGGTTAACTGAACTGGGCTATCAGGTTCATCTGGTCTGTCAGTCACCAGACCATCCCGCGACGCTCGGCTGGCAGCAAGAACTGCTTCAATCTGGCGTCCAGCGCCACCTGTTTCCAAACCCACGAAAACTCTGGGCAGAACAGCCTCCAGGCAGCGAAGAACTCAAAGTCCTCGGCGACTTCGCGCCTTATCTGCGGGTGCGAGGTTTGCACAATATCTTATGTATGCAGCGTATACTCCGGCACTTGCAACCTGAGTTATTTGTGTCTTATTTGGACGATGGCAATCTGAGTTCAGCAGTTGCCGGAATTTGGAGTGGCCAGCCGCGAACCTTATTGTCTTGCCGCGACGTCCACCAGCTTTATCTGGGTAACCAGAGCCGGGAAGATTTTTACATCTGCCCGAAAACACATTTATGGCACTGGACACGGTACTTTCAGCAAAGCGCCAGGCTGCTGCTCTACCACAACAGCCAAACTGGGGCTGATTCCTATCGGGACTGGCTAAAGCTGCCGAGCACAGATTATCCGATTGTCGCAAATGCCATTGTGCCGATGCCGCGTGAAGATACTGAGGAGCTACGCCGGAAATATGCAATTCGTTCAGACGAGCTGTTGCTACTCGGCGTGATGCGGTTTTATCCACAAAAAAATCCGCAGGCATTTTTACATTTACTCGTCAGTTTGCGGGCAGAGGAGTTGCCGGTTCGCGGCATTTTGCTTGGAGATGGGCCTATGGCGGATGAACTGCTTTGCCTACAGCAACAACTAGGGCTTACAGATTGCCTCGCGATGCCCGGAGCGGTCGACAACCCGGCAAGCTTTTATCAGGCAGCGGACCTGTTTATTCAAACCTCACGCCATGAAGGCATGCCAAATGCGGTGTTGGAAGCACAGGTCAATGCCTGTCCACTGGTCGTCACCGATGCGGGAGGGACACGGGAAACACTGGCCCCGCAATTGCATCGATATCTGGTCCCAGTCGCTGACGATGCTGCGATGCTAAACACAGTTCTAAAAACGCTGCCACTGCTGTCTGAGATTCGACAGGACATGCAAAGTGTGCGCGCATTCTGTTTAGCGCGGTTTTCGCCGCAGCAGCTGGCTGAAAAAACTTTCCGATTGAATCAGCATCACCCGGTGTAGCAGGAGAGCATTGTGCAAATAAAGATGCAGCTTGATCCCCAACAGTTAATCGAACTTGTTCACTCTGGACAACAAGTCGCAGAACAATCTTTGGCGATGTTGTTGCAAAAAACCGGGGTTTTTCTGCAAACATACCGGGATACCGAAATTCGACTGACCGGCCCGCAGTTTAAGCTCAATGCCATGCATACCTGCGGGATTTTCAAAGGCTTGCCATTGCGATGGCAGTTCAGCGCTACTGAGCAAGCTCCACTACAGCTGCAAAGCGAAGACGCTTCACTGG
>CBFGPY010000148.1:0-6483 GCA_965650755.1 uncultured Chromatiaceae bacterium
TATTGCCATTGGGTGACCAGGCTGGCTGATGCTGTCATTGGGACTGCGGCGGCTGCCAGTACAGAAACCGCGATTAAATTGCGCATAATACTCTCCATGAGAATGTTGTTTTAGCCTTTAGACTTACTACATGTCCGCTGGGGTATAGGCAAATTTTAAGCCAATTAGTAACATGTTGAATGTACAGGATAATTAGATTTTTTTGATTAAGTGTGTGTATAATAATTGGACATTTGTTAAAAGGTGTAATCAGAATTCCAGCATTTGCTAACGCTGTTGAGCATTAATTTGCCCAGTAGGTATCGTGGCAAATTCAGTGCTTAGCTGGAAGTTGATCCAGAGAATTAGATTCAGTCGCGGAGTTGTCTTGACTGGCTGTTTTAACACAAAGCTCTAAAGCCGGCGTGCTGCTTTGAAAATGGTGTTGTGACTGGCCGAAGTGGCAACAGGGCGCCGCTACGCTCAATTGCTGACGAAACAGCGCGTTACGGCGCAACATAAGCTTTTTTTGTGGTGACATAATGCTAATCCTGAACATGTGAACGTTCAGCCTAGCTATAGTTGATGGCAGATTTATGACAAAGAAGGCGACCCCTGGGTCGCCTTCTTTATTACTGTTACCTTGTGATACCGTTACAGCGCGGCGATTTGCACCTGCTGGGCGATTAACTTGGCCACAGCCGCTTCGGCTTCTGCCAGTTTCTCACGTTCTTTGGCCAACACAGCTTCCGGTGCTTTGGCAACAAAACCTTCGTTGGCAAGCTTGCCGGCAACACGGCTGACTTCCTGCTGCATCTTCTCCAGTTGCTTGGCGATGCGTGACAGCTCAGCGTCTTTGTCGATCAGGCCCGCCATTGGGATTAACAGATCCATCGCACCTAACAGCTGTGTCGCGCTCGCTGGTGCAGTATCTGCATCAGTTAATACCGTGATGCTGTCCAGTTTGGCTAAGTTCAGCAGCAGGGCGCGGTTTTGTTCCAGGCGACGGCTGTCTTCAGCAGATAAGTTGCGCAGTAACACCGGTAATGGTTTAGTCGGGGCAATATCCATTTCGCCGCGGATGTTCCGGATCGCCAGAATAAAGCCTTTAACCCACTCGATATCCGCTTGCGCGGCAGGGTTCACCAGTGCGCTGTCCGCTTCTGGATACGCCTGGTTCATGATACTGATACCGGCGCTGAAATCCTTGATAGCCAGCGGCGCGACGCGCTGCCAAATCTCTTCAGTGATAAATGGCATGATCGGGTGCATCAGACGCAGCAGCGATTCCAGCACAGTCACCAGCGTCTGGCGAGTACCACGTTGCTGCGCTTCAGAGCCTTTGAACAGCACAGGCTTGGTCAGCTCCAGATACCAGTCACAGAACTGGTTCCAGGTGAATTCGTACAGCGTATTGGCCGCCATATCAAAGCGGTAGCTGTCGAGGTACTGACGGAACTGCGTCACTGTTTCCTGGTACTGACTTAAAATCCACTGGTCTGCCAGCGACAGTTCGATGTCGCCGCCGTTTAAACCGGTGTCTTTGTCTTCGGTCATCATGGTGACGTAACGGCTGGCGTTCCACAGTTTGTTGACGAAGTTGCGGTAACCTTCCAGGCGCTTCATATCCCAGTTGATGTCGCGGCCGGTTGACGCCAGTGCCGCTAAGGTAAAGCGCAGCGCGTCAGTGCCGGTGGCTTCAATCCCTTCCGGGAATTGTTTTTTCGTCTGGTTTGCAATCTTTTCTGCCAGCTGCGGCTGCATCATGTTGCTGGTGCGTTTTTCCAGCAGATCTTCGAGGCTGATACCGTCAATCATATCCAATGGGTCGATAACGTTACCCTTAGATTTCGACATTTTATCGCCGTTTTCGTCGCGGATAAGACCGGTCACATATACAGTCTTAAACGGTACCTGCGGCTTACCGTTTTCGTCTTTGATGAAATGCATCGTCATCATAATCATCCGGGCGACCCAGAAGAAAATGATGTCAAAACCCGTCACCAGCACGTCGGTCGGGTGGAAGGTTTTTAAATCTTCGGTATTGTCCGGCCAGCCCAGCGTGGAGAAAGTCCACAGTGCGGACGAGAACCAGGTGTCTAACACGTCGTTGTCCTGACGCAGCGCAACGCTGTCGTCCAGACCATGTTTGGCGCGCACTTCGGCTTCATTACGGCCGACGTAAACTTTACCATCTGCGGCGTACCAGGCCGGAATGCGGTGGCCCCACCACAGCTGACGGGAAATACACCAGTCCTGAATGTCACGCATCCAGCTGTAGTACATGTTCTCATATTGTTTTGGCACGAACTGGATATCGCCGTTTTCCACGGCTTCAATCGCAGTTTTCGCCATAGGCGCGACGCGCACATACCACTGGTCGGTCAGCATCGGCTCGATGACGACACCTGAACGGTCGCCGTATGGCAGGGTGTTGGTCAGCTCTTCGACTTTATCCAACAAACCTTGGGCATCTAAAGCGGCGACAATGGCTTTACGAGCTGCAAAACGGTCAAGGCCGGCATATTCGGCCGGAATTGGCGCTTCCAGCGCGGTATTTTCTTCGCCGTTGGTAAAGAAACACTCGCCAGTGGCGCGGATAGTGGCATCCGGCGTCATCACGTTAATCATGGTGAGGCCATGACGTTTACCGACTTCATAGTCGTTAAAATCATGCGCCGGGGTGATTTTCACGCAGCCTGAGCCTTTGTCTTTGTCGGCGTGTTCGTCGGCGATGATAGTGATACGGCGATCCACCAGTGGCAGCAGAATGTCTTTGCCAATCAAAGACTGATAACGCTCGTCGTCCGGGTTCACGGCAACAGCGGTGTCACCGAGCATGGTTTCGGGCCGCGTGGTTGCGACCACGATATAATCTTTGCCATCCAGCGTTTTGACGCCGTCAGCCAGTGGATAACGCAGGTGCCAGAAGTGACCGCGTTGTTCTTTATTTTCCACTTCTAAGTCAGAAATTGCCGTGTGCAGTTTCGGGTCCCAGTTGACCAGGCGTTTGCCGCGGTAAATCAGGTCATCTTCATACAAGCGGACAAACACTTCCTGCACGGCATTGGACAAGCCTTCGTCCATGGTGAAACGTTCTTTGTCCCAGTCAACTGAGTTGCCAAGGCGGCGCATTTGCGACGTGATGGTACCGCCAGATTCGGCTTTCCATTCCCAGACTTTTTCGATGAAAGCGTCACGGCCCATGGCGTGGCGGTCTGGTAAGCCGGCAGCTGCCAGTTTACGCTCTACCACCATTTGGGTGGCAATACCGGCGTGGTCTGTGCCGACCTGCCACAAGGTGTTTTTGCCCAGCATGCGTTTGTAGCGGGTCAGGGCATCCATGATGGTTTGCTGGAACGCGTGGCCCATGTGCAGGCTGCCAGTGACGTTCGGCGGCGGGATCATGATGCAGTAGGCGCCGTTGCTGTTGTCACCTGACGGCTTAAAATAGCCTTTGCTTTCCCAGGCGTTGTACATCGCCTGCTCGATTTGACTCGGATTAAATGTTTTTTCCATGGTATCTGCCTGATCTCATCAACAGCTTATTCGGGGGTACGCGTTTGCGGTTCTACCCCAAGCTGACGGTAATGTTTAAATTTTTGTCGCGCCGCAGCTTTGCCGTGTTCGGCTGCCGGCACAAATTCGATGATTTGACTGAAGCGGTTGGCAAAAGCAGGCACTGTGTCGGTGAGGTTAATCAGCACCTGGCGGCTGGTCCTTGGACCTTGCCAGCTGATCTCAACCGGCGCACCGCGCGCGGGGCCTTCGCCGGCCAGGTTGTGTGGCACAAAGCGTTCAGCGTCAAACTGCCATAATACCTCATCGACCGCCTCGGCGTCTTGCTGATTTGGGCAGTAGACAAAGACACGCTGATTGGCGCGGAACAAATCTGCACAGAGCTGGCAGGTCAAAGCAAAATGAGCCGGCATGCCGGCCAGCTCATCTTGTTGCAGCAAATAAAATTGCACTTGCATCAATTCGCACTCTTTGACAACAGGCCAGTGAACTTCACCGGCCTGTTGTTTGGGTTAATCCTGCGGATGATGACCGGCGCGGTTGATTAAAAACTGCGTCAGCATCGCGACCGGACGGCCGGTGGAGCCTTTGTCTTTACCACCACTGCGCCAGGCGGTGCCGGCGATATCCAGGTGCGCCCAATTGTATTTGCGGGTAAAGCGCGACAGGAAACAAGCAGCGGTGATAGTGCCGGCGGCGCGACCACCCAGGTTGCTGAAGTCGGCAAACGGACTTTCCAGTTGGTCCTGATAATCGTCCCACAATGGTAAACGCCAGGCGCGGTCGCCACTTTGCTCGGACGCATTCAAAATCTCATGTGCCAGCGGATTGTGATTGCTGAGTAAGCCAGAGGCATGTTTACCAAGCGCAATGACGCAAGCACCGGTTAAAGTCGCGACGTCGATGACCACATCCGGGTCAAATCGTTCGACATAGGTCAGCGCGTCGCACAGCACTAAGCGGCCTTCGGCGTCGGTGTTCAGCACTTCCACGGTTTGGCCTGACATCGTCGTCAGAATGTCGCCCGGCCGGTAAGCATTGCCGTCCGGCATGTTTTCTGCGGCGGCCAGCACACCGATAATATTCAGCGGCAAGCCGAGTGAGACCGCAGCCTGCATAGTGCCAAGCACAGAGGCGGCGCCACACATGTCGTATTTCATTTCATCCATCGCATCAGACGGTTTAATGCTGATGCCGCCGGTATCAAAGGTCAGGCCTTTGCCGACCAGCACCACAGGGGCGCTGCTATCGCCGGCACCCTGATAATGGATGACCGCCATCGCCGCCGGGTTTTCAGAACCGCGCGCCACTGCGAGATATGAATTCATCCCCAGCGCTGACATTTCTGCCGTGCCAAGCACTTCAACTTTGACTTTCTCTGACAGCTCAGTCAGCTTTTGCGCCTGTTCTGCCAGCCACAGTGGTGTGCAGATATTCGGCGGCATATTGCCGACGTCTTTACATTGTTTAATGCCAGCAGCAACGGCCAGACCATGCTCAACGGCTTTTTCACCGATGGTCAGGTCACGCCGGGTCGGAACGTTAAAGACGATTTTACGCAGCGGACGCCGTGTTTCGTCTTTTTTACTTTTTAATTTGTCGAAGACGTACAGACAATCTTGTGTGGTTTCAACGGCATGACGCACTTTCCAGTAGGTATCACGACCTTTAACGTGCAGTTCTGACAGGAAACAGACCGCTTCCATTGAGCCGGTTTCGTTCAGGGTGCTGATAGTTTTAGCGATGATCTGGCGGTACTGGCGCTCGTCTAATTCACGTTCTTTACCGCAGCCAACCAGCAGGACTCGTTCGCTCAGCACGTTGGGGACATGATGCAGCAATAACATCTGGCCCGGTTTGCCTTCGAGGTCACCGCGACGCAGCAGGTTGCTGATGTAACCTTCGCTGATTTTGTCCAGCTGTTCGGCCACGGCTGACAGCCGGCGTGGCTCATAGACACCAACGACAATGCAGGCACTGCGTTGTTTTTCCGGACTTCCGCTTTTAACGCTGAACTCCATGGGGACTCCTGATTCTAAGAGGCAAAATGCAGCAGGGGGCCGGACCGGGCGCTATGCTTGATAAAGAGCTGGTCTGAGCCGATAAAAAAGCTCGGAATCCGCTGCAGTTTCGTTGATAATAATTGCTATAAATATCCAGTTTACTTAAAAATTGCCAGCGCGCCAGCAAAAAGACTGGTTTTTAGGGGGCTTTTTTGATTGTTTTTCGCTACTTGATTGGTGAAGTCTTTAAATCACAGCTCGCTGTATTTCTGATCCTGATCACCATCATCTTAAGCCAGCGCTTCGTGAAAATACTGGCGGATGCCTCTGAAGGGGAATTGCCGGGCCAGTTAGTGCTGACGCTGATTTCTTTGAAATTACCGCAGTTGGCGGTGCTGATCCTGCCATTAGCGGCATTTTTAGGCGTTTTGGTCGCCTACAGCCGTATCTACGCCGAAAGCGAAATGACAGTGTTACACGCCACCGGTATCAGCGAGTGGTATGTGACACGGCTGACGCTGATCCTGAGCCTGTTGATGGGGCTGGCGGCGGCCGGTCTGATGATGTACTTAAGCCCATGGGCCGCAGAGCGCGAATACGAAATCATGGCCAAAGCCGACGCCGATTCTGGTTTGTCGACGCTGTTACCTGGCCGCTTCCAGCAAACATCCAATGAAAAAGCCGTGGTGTTTGTGCAGGACATGAACCGCGACGGCACGCAGTTATCCCGCGTATTTCTGGCACAATCAGCCAGCGAAGACAATTTAACTGGCTCTGTGGTATATGCCGAAACCGGTGCAGTGGCTGAAGACAGCAATGGCGCGCAACGGCTGGTGCTGAGTAATGGCCGGCGTTATGCCGGTTCAGTTGATTCACCGCAGTTTGATGTACTGGAATTTGGCCGTTACGACATTCAAATCCGTGAACAGCAAGTCGAGCAACGCCGGCGCAAACTCAGTTCATTACCCACCGACCAGCTGCT
>CBFGPY010000149.1:0-6474 GCA_965650755.1 uncultured Chromatiaceae bacterium
GCTCACCTTTCAGGCCAACGCGGTGCGTTGTTAAAAACCGCTCCCTGCGTTTTTTTATTCGCCACCATCCATGGTGCTCACCTTTCAGGCCAACGCGGTGCGTTGTTAAAAACCGCTCCCTGCGTTTTTTATTCGCCACCGTCCAAAGCGGACTTTTCAGCTCAACGATTCGCTTTTTCAAAAGCGCTTCAGACGTTTTTTATGCCGGATAAGCGGCAAACGACTGCCGCCATAACTGTATCAACCCGTCAGCATGTTTTTTGGCACCATCCTTGCTTTACCTGTTTAGATAGAGAAGGGGGATCACTATGGATCGCATGGTTTACATCGCAATGACTGGCGCAAAAGAGAATATGAATGCGCTGTCGGTGCGTGCTAACAACCTGGCTAATGCTAATACCGTTGGTTTTAAAGCAGATTTAGCGCAGGCTCGCGCTATGCAGGCTTTTGGTGATGGCCAGCCGACCCGGGTGTTTGCCCTGACCGAAATGCCAAGTCAGAATTTTGACGCTGGTGAAATCAAGATCACACAGAATGAGCTGGATGTTGCCATTCAGGGCGACGGCTGGTTTGCCGTTGAGGATGGTGAGGGCAATGAAGCCTATACCCGCGCCGGTAATCTGCAAATCAGTCCGGAAGGTTTTTTACAGACCTCTTCCGGCCTCAATGTGCTGGGTGAAGGTGGTCCGATAGAAGTGCCGCAGCCACTCAGCAAAATTGAAATTACCAAAGATGGTGGTGTCAATGTGTTACCCCGCGGAGCGCCAGCCACCGCGATGGTCGAGGCAGCCAGAATTAAGCTGGTGAAACCCGACAACCAGGACATGTTTAAAGGGAACGACGGTTTGTTTCGCCGCAAAGATGGTGAGCAGGCCGAAGTGGACCCGACAGTTAATCTGCTAAGCGGCGCAGTAGAAGGCAGCAATGTTAATGCGGTTGCTGAGATGACTTATATGATCAACCTGCAGCGCCAATATGAGCTACAGGTCAAAATGATGAAGACGGCTGAAGATATGGACCGTCAACATAATCAGGTACTTCGTATCATCTAGAGCTTAAAGCTCAGGAGGACTCTATGCATCCGGCACTTTGGATCAGTAAAACCGGCTTAGACGCCAAACAGCGCGACATTTCGGTGATCTCTAACAATCTGGCCAACGCCAGCACGGTTGGCTACAAAAAGAGCCGGGCGGTCTTCGAAGATTTGTTGTATCAGAATATCAACCAACCTGGTGGTCGCTCATCACAAAACTCAGAGCTGCCAAATGGCCTGATGATTGGCGCCGGCACAAAAGTGGTCGCGACACAAAAGAACTTTAGCCAGGGCAATCACATGACTACCGACAATGCACTGGATGTCATGATTCAGGGCCCAGGCTTTTTTGAGGTGCTGATGCCGGATGGCACCATCTCTTATTCACGGAATGGCCAGTTTACCACCGATAGTGAAGGTAACCTGGTGACGTCAGGTGCCGGTTACCAAATCCAGCCAACTATCACCATTCCCCCTGAAGCAACCGAAATCACCATTTCTCAGGACGGCGAAGTGTCGGTGAAAATCCCGGGGCAAGTAGAAAATGCCGTGCTCGGTCAGCTGACCGTGACCAATTTTATCAACCCGGCCGGTCTTGAACCTATCGGTCAGAACCTGTTTAAACAAACCGGTGCCAGTGGCGACCCGGTACAGGGTGTGCCTGGGCTTGAAGGCATCGGTTTTATTGTGCAGGGCGCATTAGAAGCGTCAAACGTCAATGTGACCGAAGAACTGGTGGGCTTGATTGAAAGTCAACGCGTCTACGAAATGAATTCCAAAGTGATTTCGGCAGTAGACCAGATGCTGAGTTTTGCGATTCAGCAGCTCTGATTGGTGGAGGTTGTTATGCGGCAGTTATGGCTGGTTTTATTTTGTTGTGGTTTGGCGTCCTGCGCCAGCTACGTACCGGAGGCTTTTCCGGATGATCCGGCTTTTGCGCCATTGCCGCCGGAGCCTGCGGCTAAACCTGTGCTGAATACCGGTTCTTTGTATGCCAACGGCGTCTCCAACGGTCTTTACTCTGACAATAAAGCCCGGCGTGAGGGCGATATTATTACTGTGGTACTGAAAGAAAATACTCAGGCGTCGAAAAAAGCCAAAACGGAGTTTGGTAAAGATTCCAGCAATTCGATTGATCCTATGGTGGGTTTGGGCGGTCGCAACGTGTCGGTCGCCGGCAATACGCTGCAACTTGGTGTCAATTCCAGCAGTGAGTTTAAAGGCGATTCCAAAGCCGACCAGAGTAACAGTCTGGTCGGTGATATTTCCGTCAATGTGCTTAGAGTAATGGCCAATGGCAACCTGGTGATCCGTGGTGAAAAATGGCTGACGCTCAATACCGGTAAAGAATACATCCGGTTGACCGGCGTGATCCGGCCGGAAGATGTGGATTCACGCAATACTGTAGAGTCGACCAAAATCGCCAATGCCCGCATTGAATATAGTGGTACCGGTGCAACGCATGGTGGACAAGGACCTGGCTGGCTTACCAGATTTTTCTCCAGTGCGTTGTGGCCATTCTGAGCGGGGAACCTGCAATGAACAAATATTTGTTGAGCGCGGCCATGTTGCTGTTTGTCACCAGTGCTCAGGCCGCCCGCGTGAAAGATGTGGCGACAGTCGAAGGGGTTCGGCATAACCAGTTGGTCGGATATGGACTGGTGGTTGGTCTGCCGGGTACTGGCGAGCAAAGCCCGTTCACTGAGCAAAGCTTCAAAACCATGCTGGCTAATTTTGGTATTAATTTGCCGGCCGGCATGAAAGCACAGATTAAAAACGTTGCCGCAGTAGCCGTGACCGCAGAACTTCCACCTTTCGCCAAGCCTGGCCAGAACCTTGATATTACAGTGGCGTCCGTCGGCAGCTCAAAGGGCTTGCGCGGTGGTCAGTTGCTGCAAACCTTCTTAAAAGGCCTGGACGGTCAGGTGTACGCTGTTGCACAGGGCAGTCTGGTGGTATCAGGCCTTGGCGCTGAGGGCGCTGACGGTTCACAGGTTGTCGTCAATACGCCGACTGTCGGTCGTATTCCTAATGGTGCGACTGTAGAGCGTGAGGTACCGACACCATTTGCTCAGGGCGATTACATCACTTTTAACCTTAACCGTGGTGATTTTACTACGGCGAAAAACCTGACCGCTGCAATCAACCAGTTTATCGGACCCGAAACGGCCCGCACACTGGATGCCCGTTCTGTGCAGGTACGGGCGCCGCGTGACATCGACCAGCGCGTGTCCTATTTGTCGACCCTGGAAAATCTCAGTTTTGAACCGGCGTCTGATAGCGCCAAAATCATTATTAACTCCAGAACCGGCACCATTGTGATTGGCAAAGACGTGCGGTTATTTCCGGCGGCTATTACCCATGGCGGCATGACCGTGACTATTGCCGAGAACCCGCAAGTGGTGCAGCCCAATGCGTTAGCCGGCGGTCAGACTGCCGTGCAACAAAACACTATTATTGATGTCCGGCCTGATAAATCCCGCATGTTTAAATTTGACCCGGGCACAACGCTGGATGAACTGGTACAGACTGTCAATGCGGTTGGCGCCGCCCCGGGCGACCTGATGGCTATCCTCGAAGCGCTGAAAGAAGCCGGCGCTATCCACGGCGAACTGGTGGTAATCTAAATGGCTGCGCCGCAAGTGGATGTGTCTTATCACGACCTGTCCAGTCTGAATGAGCTGCGCGCGTTAGCCAGTAAAGATAAAGTCGCGGCGGTGCGTCAGGCTGCGCAGCAGTTTGAATCGGTATTTATGGGCATGCTGATGTCGAGTATGCGCAAAGCCAATCAGACCTTTGAGGAAGACAATCCACTGAACAGCCAGGCGACTGGCTTTTACCGTGACATGTACGACAGTCAGCTGACCGCTGAACTTTCAAAAAAAGGCACCTTAGGACTGGCTGATCTGATGGTGCAACAACTGGCACCTGAGGCCGCAAAAAGTAAAGCGGCCAGCCAGGTGTCGGCCCCCAATCGCTTTACCATTCAGACAGAAAAAGCGCTGCCGCTCGCCAAAGAACAGCATGCTTTGGCTTTGCCGGTAAAGCATGCATTAAAACTTGACGCCGAGCGTATCGTTTATCCGACGACGCAAACACAAACTCAATCTGCAGCACAAGCTACTTCCGTGCTGGACGCTGAAATGGCAGTATCAGCTCAGCAAACTCCGCAATCCGCCGGTTTGTTTCAGCAACTGGGTGCAGAAATGCTGGTCAGCACAGCTCCTGCTGTCGCCAAAGCCAGTGTGGTTCCAACAGCACCCCCTGTGGCTGCGGTTAAACATGATTCAAACTCTGCTGTCGCCAGTGACGATGACACGGCGGCCTTATCTGCGCTAACCGGGCCTGAAGCGGAGTTTGTGAAAAGTATTTTACCGGCCGCGCGCCAGGCCGCCCGTCAGCTTGGCCTCGAACCTCTGGCATTAGTGGCGCAGGCGGCTCTGGAAACAGGTTGGGGCCAGCGTATGTTTAAAGCGGTTGACGGCCGTGAAAGCTTTAATTTATTTGGTATTAAAGCCCAACCAGAATGGCAGGGAGACGTCGCTGTAGTGGATACGCTGGAATATCGGCAGGGTATTGCACGGCAGGAAAAAGCCAAATTCCGTGTCTATGACAGTTTGCAGGCCGGTTTGCAGGATTATGTTGATTTTATCCGTCAGCAGCCACGTTATCAGGACGCTGTTGCGGTCAGTCACGACACTGCCAATTATTTTCAGCAACTGCAGGCCGCCGGTTATGCCACTGATCCGAACTATGCACAAAAAATTTTACAGGTAATGAATGGGTCTGTGCTGAAAGAGGTACGGAATTTGCTGAAAAATTCAGGTCAAACAGAATTGTGAGCGGGCTTTTAGCCTTTGCAGGAGTAAATCATGGCTGATAACTTATTAACGATAGGCACATCCGGTGTACTGGCCAGTACCGGTCTGCTCAATACTACCGGTAATAACATCAGTAACCTCAACAGCAAAGGTTATGTTCGTCAAAGTACTGAATATGAGTCCAGTATCCTTGGCTTAGGGGTCGGTCGTGGCACGACGAACCGGCTGGCAAATGAGTTTTCGATGCTGCAACTGCGCCGGGATACGTCTGCACTGAGTTACAACCAACAATTTCTGACCGAAGCCAGCCGGGTGGATACCTTGTTTGCTAATACGTCGAACAGTATCTCGACCGGTATTTCTGATTTGTTTAAGCAACTGCAATCGGCAAACAATGACCCGGCGAATACATCGTCTCGTCAGCTGGTGATGGGCAGTGCCCAAACCCTGATTAGCAAATTCAACACGCTTTCCAGCATAGTGCTGGAACAGCGGACATCGATTAACCAACAGTTAGATAATCTGGTCTCTGCCGCCAACTCGCAAATTACCACCATCGCAGAGATGAATAAGCAGATTTCAGCATATGGCACCGGCACTAACACGCCGCCACCGATGGATTTACTGGACAAACGCGATGAAGCTCTGCGTCAACTCTCAGAAATGGTTGAGATCAGTACGCTGGACGCAGAAAACGGTGAAAAACTGGTGTTCCTCAATACTGGTCAGTCGATTGTGCTGCAGCATGGCAAATTCAGCCTGATGAGTGCAGTAGGTAATCCAGACCCAGAGCGAAAAACCTTGCAGTTACAGCTGGATTACAACAGCAATGTGATTGGCGAAGTAGAGAGCCAGACGCTGGGTGGTAAAATCGGTGGCTTACTGGAATTCCGTGCGCAACTCCTTGAACCAACTCAGAATAAACTCGGGCAACTGGCGCTTGGCTTAGCGGACGCATTTAATACCCAGAATAAACTGGGTATGGACGGAAATGGTCAGCTGGGGAAAAATATTTTCAGTACTGGTACTTACGGCGGCTATCCGAAAACCAGTAACACTGGTGCCGGCATAGTGACAGCGACGCTGGAAGCAGGTAAAGGCAAAGATATTCCACCGAACGATTTTCTGGTGACTTATACCGCGCCAAACCAATTTAAACTTGAAGTGCTGGACGAGCGTGGCAATGTGATTACTGGTTCTGCAGTAACACAAACTATCACTGCTTACCCGGCTACATTTAATAGCACCAACGTACCGGGTAACTTTTTATATGGTTACGAGATTAAACTCGACAACACTGCCGGTGCTTTTGGCAATGGTGATCAGTTTGTCCTGAAACCGTTAAGTACCGCTGCGCAGAACGTGACGCTGCTAAACAGCAGACCGGAAGATTTAGCACTGGCGTCGCCGCTGCGCGGTGAATTCAACGTTAATAATCAGGGTAATGCCAAAGTTGGTACTATCAACGTCACTAACACGAATCCGGCGTCGTCACAGTTTACGGCGCCTGGTGATGTCAATGGCGAGCCTTTTACCATCACTTATATCGGCGGCGACCAATTTGAGATCCGTAATAACGCCAATGCGTTGTTAGGTACTACTGCGGTGATGACTGGCGGC
>CBFGPY010000150.1:0-6424 GCA_965650755.1 uncultured Chromatiaceae bacterium
ATCAATTCAACCTTAGCTGAAAGGGCCTACATTAGACATGTCTGATAGGAGATTTGCGATGACTGAGCGTCAAACTCTGCGGTTGCTGAAGATTGTGATGTTGTGTGGCATCAGTTTATTGGTGCTGGGGCATTATCTTTGGTCAGGGTTAAAACTGCATGAAACCATGGGCGTGCAGGGCATTATCCTGATTGGCCTGTGTTGTGCGCTGGGGCTTATTCTGTCTTTGCCGACCAAAATCTACCTGACCATCTTGTTGATGAAACGCGAAGCTGAACACGATAAATAGTACTGGCAATGCCAGATCAGGCAGCAGGCTGACGCCGCTCTTCCCGTACCAGCATTAAACCCGCCAATGCGATAAATACTGCACCGGTCCAGAGGATCCAACTGGCACCCAACAGCGCAATGACACCGCCGGCCAACGCAATCAAGACGTTGCCGGTACACATCAATAAGGTCAGTAAACCCATCACCCGGCCAAGCCCTAAAGCGCCAAAATGTTCAGTGCAATAGACCTGAAACCAGGCGCTGAACATAGCGTTGGGCACACCACAAAGCACCAACCAGACCCAGGCCAGCTGACCACCGGTAAAAGGCAACAGGAACAACATCAGTGCGACAGTTGCAGCTGCGATTTTGGCTCCCCGCAAGGCAGGAAGCCGCGAACCCAGTCTTGCCATCCCGATAGCGCTGACAGCAGTCATCACCGCGCACAACGCCGCCGTGATTAATCCAATCTGCAGCCCGCTGAATTGTTGCTGCTCGACTAACCACAGCGGGTAATATTCATAAAATGCATTCAGGCCAATGGTGTACAACAACTGCGCGGCGACCACGAGTTTTAACAGCGGCTCGCGGATTAAGTTCAGCGAATTATGCTGGCGCAATTGTTGCCAGAACGGTTGATGTTGCGTCAGCGCTAAATCCGGCGGCAATAAGAAATACAACAACAATAAACAAGGAACCATGGCCGCAGCCGCAATCAAAAAGGGCACATGTGCGCCCAGATGCATCGTCAGTCCGCCCAACAAAGGCCCCACCAGCCACGCTGCATACAAAGCGCTGTTCATCCAGCTGATGGCCACTGTCCGCTCGATCTGCGGATGCAAATCGGCAGCGATTGCCCGGCAAATACTGACTGAGCCTTCGCATAAACCAGTCAGGAAACGAAATAACACAAAACCAGGATACCATTGTACCGACAGCGCCCAGGCTGAGCCTAAATATCCGGCAACAGCTAACGCCAGCGACACTGCCAGGATCCGGCGCCGGCCATAATGGTCAGACAAAGCGCCAAGCGTCGCACTGCCAAATAACATGCCGAGCGGATTGGCCGCCAGCGCAATCCCCAGCAGAATTTGCGGCGCTATCCCGAGCCAGTGGTTGAAATCATTTTGTGCCGTCGCTGCAAACAACGGTGCCAGGATAGGATAGGGTAAAGCGATACCGGCGACTGAGATCAGCCCAATCAGGCAGATGACCCACAACACAGCCTGTGGATGGGCATAACGCACGGCTACGGCAGATGAAGACATAACAACTCCAGAGTGAGGTCGCTATGCTAAAACGCCAGCGCGGCAGGGCGCAAGGACAGAAAAACCCGGTGCGACCAACACAGGCCGCACCGGGTTCAAACTATGGGCACGCTGGATCAGGCCGCGCGATACGGCATCGGGCCCAGATAGTCTTTTTTACCGACATCAACACCATTGTGGCGCAGAATGGCGTAAGCAGTTGTGATGTGGAAATAGAAATTCGGCAGCATGTGCTGGATCAGGAATTCTTCACCAGTCAGCGTTTTACCTTCCCAGCGTGGTTGCGTGATGACCTGGGTCGCAGCATTGGCAAAATCAGCGGCGCTGAAAGTCGCCAGATAGGCCTGTGTTTCACGAATACGCTGCTGTAACTGTTCCAGCGTGGCTTCGTCGTCAGCATGTTTGGGGGCCTGATCGACAGTGCCGGTTAAACGGGCAACGCCGATTTTGGCAGTATCACAGGCGATCTGCACCTGACGGATCAGCGCAAACTGGTCCGGTGCCAACCGGCTGTTCAGCAGTACTGTTACATCAAATTTTTTACTGTCGGCAAAAGCTGCCGCTTTTTGCAAAATGGCGCTGAGGTTATCCAGCATTTTGTGAAATTGTGGCACTGTCAGTTGGTAAATCATCTGTATCCCCTTGGAAGGCCCGATGCCTGTTGCTCAGACATGGGCGCGCGCTGCGGCAATTTCAAGCGGCAATCGTTGAATGGTTGCTTGCAGCCCACCACAGCGCGGGGTAATTTATGTTTTCTGCTTTACCCAACCTAAGTTTTTAAGGACTCCCCAATGGATGCGATCTGGTCTGCACTGGCAATTGCCAGTGCCTTAGCGGTCGGGGCCGTGAGCCCGGGCCCAAGTTTTATCGTGGTGGCACGTAATGCCATCGCGCTATCGCGCCGGCACGGTCTGGCAACAGCCTGCGGCATGGGGCTTGGCGCCGGCACTTTTGCCGTTTTAGCCTTGTTAGGCGTGCATGCAGTGCTGACCGCGGTACCGATGGCGTTTTGGGCATTAAAAGTGGCCGGTGGTTTGTATCTGCTCTATCTGGGCTATCTGATTTTTCGCGGCGCCAGAGCACCATTACAGGTGCAGACTGACAGCCCGGTCGCCATGATTAGCCTGCGCCGGGCCTTTTTAGGTGGTTTGCTGACGCAGCTCAGCAATCCCAAAACCGCCATCGTGTTTGCCAGTGTGTTTTCTGCTTTATTACCGGCCACTATTCCGCTGTGGTTTTATGTTGTTTTACCACTGCTGGCTCTGCTGATCGACGGTGGTTGGTATATTCTGGTGGCGTATTTATTATCGGCAGAAGCACCGCGCCAAACCTATCTGAAATTTAAAACCGGCATTGACCGTACTGCCGGCGCTGTGATGGGGCTGCTGGGGCTAAAACTGGTGACCAGCCTGCCGTAACAACAAAAGCTATTCCGCATGGTACATCAAAAAAACAGCGCCTTCTGGCGCTGTTTTTATTTCTGAGTCACGGTTACAAATATGTTTGTAAAAACTTCAGATAGGCTTGCTGCGCACTGATGCGGTTGGCTTTTTTGACAAAACCATGGCCTTCATCCGGGAACAACACATACTCGACCGGTACACCGTTTTTCTTGATCGCGGCGACCATTTCATCACTTTCCACCTGCAATACCCGTGGGTCATTCGCGCCCTGTACCACCAGCACCGGCTTTTTCACTTTGTCGCCGTGGAACACCGGTGAAATGCGGCGTAAGCGTTCGCCATCTTTAGTTGGATCGCCAAGTTCGGCGTACAGAGATTCGCGGAACGATTCCCACCAGGGCGGAATGCTCTCCAGCGTGCGCACCCAGTTGGTCACGCCAAAAATATTGATACCAACTTTAAACTCGTCGGTGAAGGCCATCGCCGCCATCGTCAGATAGCCGCCATAACTGCCGCCCATCACTCCGATGCGATCGTCGGCAATCCAGTCCAGCGACTGCAGATACTTTTTACCGTACACGATGTCCTGCAGGTCGTGTTCACCATGCTTTAAATCATCGAGGTGGAAAAAGGTTTTGCCGTAACCGCTGCTGCCGCGGTTATTTACCGCCAACACTGCATACCCCTGATTCACCAGATGTTGAATAGATGCGCTGTAACCGGTGCGTGACTGCCCGCCAGGCCCGCCGTGGATCCACAGCAGTGCAGGTACCTGAGTAGTGCCGCTGGCTTGTTTCGGTTTGTACAGCAGCGCCGGAATTTGCAGGCCGTCAAAGCTTGGAAAACGCACCACAGAACTTACCACCAGCACCGATTCATCGATGGCTTTGTCCAGTGCCTGGGTTAAGCGTTCGGCTTTAGGACTGCCAACAGCCCAGACATACAGATTCGACGGGCTGTTGTCGGCATTTAAATAAAAACTCAGGGTTTTACCATCATCTGAAAACTCGACACTACGCAAATCACCGGCCGGTAATGCCGGCAGCGTCAGCGGCTGACCGCTTTGCTGGTCAACGATGGTCACTTTGGTCGCCGCATCAGCATTGACGCCTTCAACGCGGAATTTATTGTCTTTGCTAAAGCCGATATACATGATGTCCCAGTCGGCTTTGCTGAACAAGGAGGCTTTACCGGCCGCAATATCAAACGCCATCGCCTGACTGAATTCGGACTGCTCGTCGGTGCCAAAAATCAGCGTTTTGCTGTCGCGACTGAAGCTGTACACCTGGTGCGTGATATTGCCCTGATGCGGTGTCACCAGCGTCTCCGTTGGTTTTTCTGCAGAGATATCAATTAAATGCACGTTATTGTCAGCATTGGTGCGCGTTTTTATTGCGGCGAGGTAACGGCCATCCGGGCTAATGCCGGCCACGTCATAACCGGCATCGTTCTGGTACACCAGCGTGCGCTGATAGCTTTTACCGTCATATTTGTACAGGTCAAAAAACTTGGCGTCGCGCTCATTGGTCAGCACATAAAAACTACCGTCGGCGGCCCAGTCGACAAACATGGCTTTGAGTTTGTCGCCTGGCGTCAGGTCTTTCACTGTGCCATCCATTTCACGTACATATAGATGATCAAGCTCGTTACCGCCCTGGTCGGCGCTGTAGAGCACCCTATCGTCCTGTGGAAACCAGCTGACCGGCATCATCGCGTCGGTGGTAGATTGCGTCAGCGCCTGCCAGCTTTTGCCATCCATGCTGACTTTGTACAAGTTAAAGACCCCGGTTTCATCTGAAGCGACCAGCATCGCGTCGCCAGTGGCATTGATGTCATTACCGATGTATGACTTGGTGGCATAAAATTGTTCAGGTGTGTACTGAGTTAATTTAGCTGGTGCAGCAGCTGCAGTGGCCGGGGTGCTGGCCGGAGCTTCCGGCGCTTTGCCGCACGCCAGCAATAACGCCGCGCTTAACGCCAGCAGCGGATAAGTGATCGTTTTCATGGTATTCCCTTATTGAAATGTTCAGCACAAAGAGACTGCGGCAAGTACTGCCGTCCCAGAGCACCATATAGTTTAATAAAGCGGCAGCAGCGATAAGCAGAATGGTGCTCCAGCCAAACTAGAGCAAAAAAACAGCAGACACAATGCAAAAATCCAATATTTACCAAAAGCAAAAACCGCCCGAAGGCGGTTTTATCAGCAAGCCAATCGCTTAGAATTTAAAGGTCGCAGTCAGACCAAAACCCCGGTTGCTGGCTTTTAATTCTTCATCTTCGATATCCGGACGCACCAGATATTCCAGCGCCAGATCCAGCTTATCGTTGACGGCGTATTGCACACCGACGCCATAAGCCAGGCCATTTTCGCTGCTGTCGGCGTTTTCTATGTCACCGTCGACCACAGCGTCAGCATTAAATTTGGTGTAGTCATAACCGGCCAGACCATACACTGCCACACCTTCAGTCACAGGGTAGCTGGCTTTGGCAAACAGGGCATAACTGCGATCGATGCCGACGGTCAGGCTATTGCCCTGCACACCCACTTTGTCATCATTCGCACCGATGGCGACCCGGCCTTCCAGAGCAAAATTCTGATGGAACTGGTAACCGCCTAATACGCTGAAGCTGCTCAGATTCCAGTTTACATCAACCGGACCTGCGTCCAATTCGATGGTTGGGCGATGTAAAGCAATACCGGCATAAGCGCCGGTGTCAGCAGCCTGAGCTGCGGCAGTCAGTAACAACGAAGTAAGTACGATTGGTTTGAACATGGTAATTCCCTTCATGATCTGTGTAATTGGCATAGCCGCAGCACGCGGCCCGTGGCGGAAACTACCAAAAGAAATATAAACAGAAAATGAATGAGATAAATTTATATGTATGTTTGTGTGTATTTTGTTTCATTTTGCAGCAATTGCTGTGGGTTTTCGCTGCAGTTGCCACCACAATAACGGGGTACTCAACAGAATAATCAGCAGGGCATACCACAACAATGTGCCTAGTGTTGCCATCAATCCCAAACACAGCAGTGCGCTGATAGCAGCCGTCAGCCGGAAACGCGCCGGCAATAACTTAAATGCCGCCAGCATCGACATCAGGTAAATCACCGCAAACACACCATTGACCCAGCCAATCAAGGCTTCCAGCTGCTGACTAAAAGGCGACGACCCCAGGATCACCAGCGCCATCAGGCCGATGATCAAATACAGAGCCCGCTCTGGCACCTGCTGTCGGTTCAGCGGCTGAAACCAGGCTGGTAACACGCCTTGCTGACTGAAACTCCAGGTCAGCCGGGCCACGCTGGCGGTGTAGACATTGACCGTCGCCAGGCCGCTGCATAGACCAAGGATGCCAATGACCCATTGGCCATAACCGCCGCAAAGCCGGTCAAAGGCCTGCGCCATAGTCAGCGATTCACCGGGCGCCGCTAAAGCCCAGAGCAGCGCGCTGCAGCCTAGATAAATCAAGCCGACCAGCAAC
>CBFGPY010000151.1:0-6411 GCA_965650755.1 uncultured Chromatiaceae bacterium
TCAGTTAAGTCTGCAACTGGAACGCAGCGAAGTATTGCTGGAAGACTGGCAACGCAATTACCGGCTGCACCTGGATTATTTGCGTGCTGATCTGGCGAAAATGACGCCGCCGTCCACCGACAATGTCATGTACGAGCCCTGGCAGGAACTGGATGACAAAATCCAGCATGCGCCCTGGCCAGATGCCTTACTCGGTTACGCTTTGCTTGATGAAAGCGGCAGGGCGGTACGGCTGAGTAACACGGTCGCCGGTCAGCTGTTTGCGATCACGAATACTGATTTCAGCAGCAATCATCAGTTCCTGACGCCGATGGTATTACCGTCACAATGGGTGGCGCCCGTACATCTGGAGTTAAATTCACAACATCTGTTGTTCTGGTTTGATTTAGCTGCGTTGAAACAAAAGCTGCTGAAGGCGCAACAGCAGGCCGCCGGCGAGGTTTTGTTGGTGTCAGCGACTGCGCAGCTGGTGTCTCCAAGCCGTTATCAACAGACATTGCTGGCGCGTTTTGGTCTGTCAGATTTGCGCGATGATCAAAGCCTGAAATTTCAGTTAAAACGGCCGCCGGAAGATTTGACCCGCAGTCATCAGCGTTATGACGGCAGTATGGCCTGGCCTGCGACGCCGCTTGCACAAGCTATGACGACGACCAAACAGGGCCAGACAGCTCTGTTTGTGCCGAATTACCTCGGCAGACCCAGTGTTGCCAGTTGGCGCTGGTCGGACAGCTGGCAGGCATATTTGGTCGCCGAGCGGGATTTATCCTCGTTGCAGCAACAGCGTAAACAACTGCGGCAATATTTGTTAGCTGGATTATCAGCGCTCAGCGCCGTACTGTTATTGTTGTTTTGGTTAATCCAGCGTGGGGTGCGTGTGCAGGAACCGCTGATGACTTCCCTGTCAGCGCCGGAACCAGAGCTAGCTGCAGTTGTTACGACAGCTGAGGACGTCACAACGCCGGATATGGTAAATAGTGATGAAGCAATAACAGCTGTTGCTGAGCCATTCTTAGCTGCCACGCCGGTAGCGACCAAGGCGCAGGCGCCTTTGTCTGCGGCAACACAATTGCTGCAGGCCTGGATGACGCAGTCCGATCCTGATCCGGTGCTACGCGCGGCGTCGGCCTGCTGGTTGCAACAACAGCCAGCGGAAAAGAATGGGCCTGTGGGCTGCCAGTTGCGTCTGCAGCTGGGCATCTGGTTAAGTAAGCTACAGCAACAGCTACCGGCAAAAGCAGTTTTGTTTGACCTGGCGTCGGATGTACCGGCCTGGGCTGCTCTGGATATGCACGCGTTACGTGCGGCACTGGAATGGGTGATTCACTTCAGGACGCAGCAACATGATGTCAGCACAGTTTTGGTGAAAACCTTGCTGACTACTGCTGAGCAGTTGCAGCTGGAGATCTCCGATGACGGCGAAACGGTCTCCCCCGGACAGTGGCTGAGTATGCTTCAACCCGGGCCTGATACTTCAAGCTGGCCCGAACCGCTGCGCGCTTTACAAGCGGCGGGCGGCCATTTAAGTGCGGCCCAACCGCAGTTCAGTGGCAATAAATTATTGTTGACGGTGCCGCTACAAATTTGGGCACCTGCCGTGGCTGAGCCTGAGCTGCAACTGATCGACGGTGCCGCGCTGTTGTTGTGTCCGGCAGGGGATGCTCAGCAATTGTACCGGCGGATGCTAAAACAAACCGGCTTGGCGCTGATGCCGTTGGACGATGCCGCGCAGTTCATGCAGTGGTGCAGTGCGCAAACTGATGCCCGTTTGGATTATCTGATCCTCGATGAAAGTTTTATCAACGTGGATTTGCATATCGCTGCACAGGTATTTCAGGTCGTCAGGCGCTATTTCCCCCAACTGTCTTTGTTGGTTCTGGTGCGTGATCCGGAACAGTGGTTTGATTTACAGCAGCAATTTCAGCTTCGACTGATCAGCAAGCCTGTGTTAAGCCTGGCATTACAACAAGCGCTGCAGGCGCAAGACGCTGTGGTGCTAAGACCAACAGCGCAGCAGGTATGGTTTGAATCTAATGATCCGATTGAGGATTGGTTACTGCAGCAACAATTGACAGCACTGGGTTTTGCACCGGTTTTGCTCACTGCACAGCAGATACCTGCTAACGCGTTATTGATGTTGCAGCTGGAAAACCGCGCGCGTTGGCAATCACAGTTGCAACAACGACCATTACTTTGGTACACCGCTCAGCAAGTTATGCTGGACGCTGACGAAGACGAGCAGCTGGTCTGGACTTTCAATCAGGGACCGACTGTGCTGAGCCAAAGATTATTTCAACTTTCAGAAAGATTAGATACGGATGAAAATTAGCAACCCGCTGTTAAATGAACAAAAACGTCTGCGTCGTAACAGTTTTGCTTTGTTGCTGCTGTTGTCACTTGCTATGGCTTTGCTGGATTATCTGGTGGCATTGTCCGACCGGCTGGATCTGCGTCAGGCGCAGCTAAACGCGGCAACTGCCGATTTTGACCATCAATTGTTACCACTGTTGCACGTCGCTTCAGTGCTGCAGACTGAAGCCAGTCAGTTGTTGCATCAGCCGGCAGTTGCGACAACTGAACTGAATGGTCAACAAACAGCGCTGCAGGTCGCGGAACAAAATGCCAGTGCCAAAGCCTTGTCGGCTGACGAAATCGCCATGCTGAACCAGTTGGAACCCTGGTTCCGGCAGCAGCTGAAAACCAGCCGTTATCTGCTGAATATTTCTTATATTTCTGAAGGCCAGCAGTGGGTGCATTTTACTGATGCAGACGCCCGCTCTGTGGAGCTCGCTACTATCGCCGCCCGGCAAATCGACGCGATGGCGCACTTACAACTCAATAGTAATGCCGCGAATTTGCTGGTGCTCGACGAGTTGAAACAGCGTTATGCCTTGCATATTCCAATCCGGCAGGAAAAAAATCTGGTTGGGCATTTGCTGCTCGAGATTGATTTGTTGTCGATGTTACAGCAGGTCAAAGTAACACAATATGGTGCAACGCTGATGCTGATGGATAAGGTTGGCAAAGTATTGCTTGCCACTCAGGATGGTCAGCTGGCTGACAGCAGCAGTTATAACGGTTCAGATCAAAACGACAGCCTGCAACACTTAGAGGCTTTACCCTTTGCTTTACACATTCAGCCCGACAGTACCATTGATACCAGAGCTGAGTTGTGGCGTTTTGCCACTGAAGTTGCCTTGTATTTTGTACCGCTGTGGTTGTTGTATCTGTATATGCTGACCCGGTTCAAACGCAAAGTGTTACGCCCTTTTGCCCGGCTATTGATCCATATCGCCCGATTAGAACGGGGCGACGTGCAGGGCGTGCGTCATGTGCCGGTGGAATGGGATGCTGTGTTTAAACAAACAGAACAACTCAGGGATCGAGGGTTGGAAAAGTCCGCTGACTAAACTGCTTACTTTTTAAGGCTGGCTGATATTCGTCACCGACCTGCCCAAGCTTGAGCGGGGCAGGGCCGGTGGGGTCAATCAGCAACAACGACGAGTCAGCAAAATCAATGACGAGTTCGGTCTCAGTTGCCGGCACCTGCGCTGCAATCACTGCATGGTTCGGCAGATAAATAATCTTAATCATCAGTGTCGGGAAAATCAGCCGCATGACAGTGGCCCACAACACGGCTTTGCTGTCGCAGTCACCACTATGATCAAAAATTAACTGGACCGGCGGGGCATAACCATTACCATTGGACTCGAGGCGGTTGTCGAGGTCACGGTAGGGGATTTGCTGGATCCAGGATGTCAGCTGAGCGGCAATCTGCCGGATGTTGTTTTTACCATAATTGGCAATAAAAGCGTCGGCAACAGGTTGCAGTTGCCCGAGCGCATCTTGCATAAACAATAGGTGGTCCGGGATCACACCCTTGCCTTTGACCGGGTCGTCCAGCAGGTAATAATAGCCTTTTGCCAGATAGTCATTCAGCGCTTTGCTTTGTTCGGCAGCCAGTGTTGCCATCATTTGTTGCGCTTTGCCGGTTTCAGCGGCCTGAACGCTGTACTGCAACGGCAGGTTTGGCGGTGAGAATTGGATCCGGACACCGTTATGCTGCAGCGCCGCTGCCTTGCGCAGTAAAGCGTGTCTGACGGCCTGATCTGCCATATGTGGCATATAACGACGCATGCCGCGATATTGATTGAGCAGCTTATTATCGAGCCGGAAACGTAAAGTTGAACTGGCGTTCAGCTGATAGATAAATTCTGTGGTCTGCCCTTCTGTGACACGCTGCAGCTGCATCTCAGCGGATGCGGCACTGCAGCCTAACAGCAATATCAAACACAAGGCACTTTTCACTGGCGGCTATTCCGGCGTTTCAGATAGAGCCAGCTTAATGCGATTGGCCAGAAAAAGCCAAGACTGCCCCCGGAACTTTCATGCACGATGACGCTGACAGGCGTGTCGGCACTGCCATCTTCCAATGCCAGATTATTCAGCGCCGCGGCTTCATAGCCGGATATTTCGGCTAATTTCACGCCACTGCGGGCGTCGCGTAGTTCGATTTTCAGTTTGTAATAGCCGCGGGGTAAATCGCGCATATCGGCTTCGATCGCAAACCAGTCGGAGCGGCTACTGCCATAGAGCGTGAAAATGCTGCTGGTATGAAAGACCCGGTTCAGACCAGCGCCAATCAGGCTATAAACAGCGTAAACCGGTTGCTCAGTATATTGCGTCTGAGCATCAAAGCGGACATAAAGCTGACTGTAGAACCGGTCGCCATCGCGATCTTGCCGTAACGTTAAGTCGACTGAATCAAACCAGCTGCTGCTGGAGAAGTCTTGATTCAGTGTGATTGCCGCGGGAGCTGTCGCCGCATCGGTATTGGCTGCGGCAACGCTGGCGTCCAGGTGCATTTCGCGGGTTGGGAATGGTTGCTCAGTCAGTTCACTGGCTGATAACTGGTAACAGGATAATGCGATTAAACAGGCAAACAGGCGGTTTTTCATAGCTGATTCTCCGGGGGCTTTGGTATGATCCTCGGCCCAAGGCTCTGAATCCCGGCTGAACTGCTGCAGCGCCGCTGAATTTTTGTTAAAAAGCTGAATTACATATGAAAATAACCCGACGTATTCCGGTGACTGCTGCCGGTCAGGCCATCGATTTGTTAGTACAGGCTTGTCCTGAACTATCAAAAGGCCGGCTAAAAGATGCAATGAATAAAGGCGCAGTGCAGCTGGTACAGGGCAAACAGCACAAAAGACTGCGCCGGGCGCAGACAGAAGTGAGCAGTGGTACTGTGCTGGAGCTGCATTATGATGAGGATATTCTGCAGCGCAAGGCGCCGGAGCCGGCATTGCTTGCTGACGAACGGACATACAGCGTCTGGTTTAAACCGGCAGGTTTGTTGTCACAGGGCAATGAATGGGGCGACCATCTGGCGCTGTTACGGCAGGTCGAGCAACATTTTGCCAGTCAGCGGCCGGTATTTTTGTTACACCGGCTGGACCGGGAAGCCAGCGGACTGGTGCTGATTGCGCATCACAAAACGATGGCTGCCACTTTAAGCCAGTTGATCCAGCAGCAGCGCATCAGCAAAACCTACCGTATTACTGTCCTTGGGACGCTGTCGGCAGAGTTAATAAAGCAGGGGGAAATTAATTTACCGCTGGATGGCAAAGCCAGTTGTACGCGGTTTTCGCAGGCAGCGATTTTGCAGGAACCGGCCCGCACAGTGTTAGATGTGGCCCTGATCAGCGGGCGTAAACATCAGATCCGGCGGCATTTCGCGGCGATTGGTCATCCGGTGATGGGTGATCCGCAATATGGTCAGGGCAATCAGGACGCTGCTGGCCTGGCGTTACAGGCCGTGCGGCTGGCGTTTGAATTGCCGGGCAAAGGTCAGCGGGAATATCAGCTTCCGGCCGCATTATTGCGTTAACAGCCCCTAAGGCTGCAGAGGCCGCACCTGCAACTGCAGTAGTCCAAGCGTCAGCGCATTGTTGATATCCTGACGCAGATTTTCAGCTTGCCAGCTGCAAGGTGCCTGTTGTGTTGTGCTCACACTGAAATACAGCAGCTGACCGGGGCTGGCAGCCTGTTGCTGCCAGCTATACCAAACCAGTTCACGTAAGCCGTTGAGGTCAGCTTCCTGCCATTCAGCCCCCAGTAAAACATCGAGTCGTCCTTGCCAAATCCGCATCGCGGGTTGCTCCGGCAATTGTTGCTGCGCACCCTGTAGTGTTTGTTGCAGTTGTTGCAACCAGCTATCGTCGGGCTGGCGTACCGACAGCCACAGGACGTCTGTGTGTACAGTTGAATCCAGCAGTTGGGGGCCGCTTATTTGTGCCAGTACCTGCTGGATGATTTTACGCAGACTTTGTTCACCGGCTTTGAGTTTATATTCACTGATTTGCTGGATTTGTACCGCAACTAAACAAACTGCAGGGTCTCTTTGCTGATCTT
>CBFGPY010000152.1:0-6409 GCA_965650755.1 uncultured Chromatiaceae bacterium
GGTCCGGCTCATGACACGTTGTTCCAGCGTGCTGTTGCTGGCTTCAAGTTGTTGTTGCACTGCGATAAAAGAGCTGACATCGCTGTAGGTGGTGACAAAACCACCGCCAGGCAGCGGATGGCCCTGCATTTCAAACACCCGGCCATCGCGTTGGTGGCGCTGGAAGCGATAACTGCTGCCCTGGCGCAGATAATTCAGCCGTTTTTCCACTTCTGCACTGATTTGCGCCGCATCTGGCACAGCCGCCTCGTGAAACCAGCCACGCTCGGCGTTATAGCGAATTAAATCCGCCACCGGCCGGCCCACTTCAATCAGACCAGACGGATAAGCAAACATCTGCAAATAACGCTGATTCCAGGCAATCAGGCGTAAATCGGCATCCACCACGCTGATGCCCATACTGATATTGTCGATAGTGGCGCGCAGCAACGCCTGATTAAACAGATAAACCTGGCTGGCCTCGTCAACAAAACGGGCGACCGATTCCAGCGGCAGCTGGCTGTTTTTACCAGCAGCATTGAGTAAAAGCCGCATCGAAGCGCCGCCAACCACAGCGGCCAAGGTACGCTCTGTGCTTTGCTGCAGCGCTTGTGGCGCCCGGGCGTCCAACTGTGGCGTGGCTGATTTATACTGGCGCTGTAGCAATAAACGCGCTTCCCGCTCGCCGGCAAACCGCCGTACCAGCAGATAACAATCCTGCACTGTCAGCTGTGGCTGCACCTGCTGCGGTTTGGTTTTGCTCTGGCGGAAAAACCGTGCGCTTTCCAGATATTCGGTCAGCCGGGTTTGACTGAGCTGGCTGACCAGCAACAACAGTAATGTGTTGACACTGAGGCTAACCACGACACCGAGGCTAATCAGGTCAAACTGGCCACCCAACAAGGCATTGGGAGCCAACGCCTGCCAGCCAAAAGGCCCGTGACTGAGCCAATCCCAGCGAATTAAACCGGCGCGGCTCAGTTCCGGTAATAACAGAATATAAGCCCACAGACTGGCGCCGCAGAGCAACCCGGCCAGCGCACCCTGCCGGTTGACGCGGCGGTTAAGCAGACCAAAAATCAGTGCCGGTGCCAGCTGTGCAATCAGCGCAAACGCCATCAGGCCAAGCTGCGCCAGGCCGGTTTCAGTACCAATCAATAAGTAATACAGATAACCCAGCGTCAGTACGCTTAACATCGATAAACGGCGCAGCGTCACCATGCGGATCCAGGGTTTACCGTCGGCAGGTTTTTGCTGCTGGCGGTAAATCAGCGGCGTCAGTAAGTCGTTGGTGATCATGATGCCAAGCACCACTGTCGCCACAATCACCATACTGGTGGCGGCAGAAAAACCACCCAAGTAAGCCAGCAGCGCCATATCGGTGCGGTTCGCCGACAGCGGCAGCTGTAGCACCACTAAATCGATGCTGGCGCTGTGGCCCAACAACAAAGTGCCGGCCAGCGCCACCGGCAGCGTGAACAGACTCATCAGCAATAAATAACCGGGGAAGATCCAACGCGCGTAGCGCAGATGACCCAGATGCTGGATCTCAACAAAACTGACGTGAAACTGGCGCGGCAGGCATAAAGTCGCGACAAAACCGAGTAAAACGTGGATCCAATATACCGACCAGGGCGCGCCCTGACTTTGTAGCTGTTTGACTTCCGCCGAGACGGCGGCCTTGGCAAAAATATCGCTAAAACCATCAAACAAACCAAAAACGACAAAAAAGCCGACCGCCAGCAGCGCCAGCAATTTCACCAGCGATTCAAAGGCGATAGCCGTCATCAGGCCCGGATTGGGTTGGTGCGCTTTGGCGCTGCGGCCAACAAATAACATGGCAAAAATCGCCAGCCATAAACTGACATAAAGCCCGGTATCCTGGTACCAATGCCCGCCGCTGCTGCTGCCGACCAGCGCGTTGATGCTGGTCGACACCGCCTGCAACTGCAAGGCGATATAAGGAATCACCGCCATCAGCACGATCAGCGTGGTGATCACGGCTAATAAACGCGAATGGCCGTAGCGGGTGGCAATAAAGTCGGCGACTGATGTGATGCGCAAACGCCGGCAGACAATAGCGATGCGGCTGATGAGGCCAAAAGCGAACCAGAACAACAACAAAGAACCGATATAGGTCGGCGGGATCCACCAGCCATTGACCGCTGCCTGCGCGGTGACGCCGTAAAAGGCCCAGCTGGTACAGTAGATGGCCAGGGCAAAACTGAAAACCCAGGGAGCGAGCGGATGGCGGCCAGTCAGGCGCCGGCCCAGTAAGCCCACGCTGTAGAGGACTACCAGATAAAGCAGCGACAGCACGGCTATGCTGCCAATGCCAATGCTGCCCTGACTCAGAATCATTTCAGAATTTACCGCAGTCACCGCGAAGCCTTTGATTGTGCCTCAGTTTTTCTGTGCTGGAAAGCGCCTTAACGCGCAGTCCAGCCACCATCGAGCACCAAGGTTTGCGCTGTGATATGGCGGGCTGGTGCTGTGGTCAGGAATATCGCCGTGGCGGCAATTTCATCGACACCAATAAAGGCTTTTTGTGGCATCGGCGCCAGCATGATTTTCTCAATGACTTCGCTTTCGCTGAGCTGATGCTCTTTGCACTGTGCAGCAATTTGCGCGTCGACCAGCGGGGTGCGTACATAAGCCGGGCAGATGGTGTTGATAGTAAAATCGATGTCGGCGTTTTCGAGCGCCACTACTTTGCTAAAGCCAAGCAAACCGTGTTTGGCCGCGACATAAGCCGACTTAAAAGGTGAGGCCACTAAGGCATGAATAGAGCCAATATTCACAATGCGGCCAAAACCACGGCTGCGCATACCGGGTAACAGTGCTTTACTCAGCATCGCCGGGCCGGTCAGCATCACCTGTAATAGCTGTTGCCATTTGTGTTCCGGAAACTCTTCTAAACGTGCAACATGCTGGATACCAGCGTTGTTGACCAACACGTCCACCTGGCCTGCGGCCTTGGCCGCCTGCTCAATACTGTCCTGAGAAGTCAAATCCAGCAGCAAAGCGCTGGCTTTGGCCCCTGTGGCGACCAGCTCCGCTGCTTTTTGTTCGGCGACTGCCAGATTGATATCGGCCAGGATCACTTCGTCGCCCTGTGCGGCATAGGCCTGTGCCACCGCAAATCCAATACCGCCGCTGCCGCCTGTAATCAATACCCGCATAACACCCTCTGCTGTTATTGTGTGCTTTGCTGCAGGGTAGGAGTTTGCCGCCAGACGGTAAACGGTACTTTAGTGCTATACCGCTAAATGGTTGGCAGCCGTCGGTGAAAATAACAACAGCAGTGCAATTAACTGCGGCCGACCAAGTGTTGAAGCCAGAGCTAAATAGCTAAGAAATTCAGACACAGGCATTCATAGCGCTGAGCGCGCAGAAAACCGCACAAGACTTTGCCAGAACCCATATCTATGCTATGTTTCGGCACATAATAAAAAAATTATCTTGTGCTTCAAACGCAGTTTAGACCGTAAAAAACTCTTGATAACAATGTGTTGTGCCATTGTTTTGCGTTAAATCGGAAAAACTCCTGCTCAGTTGCACTTCATTCTGTAGACCTGTCACGTAAGGAATTCTGCATGCAGACTTCAACCGCATTGATCACTAACGACGCCGTCGTGCTCGGCCTGTTGGCGCTTATTTTGGGCTTTGTGTTTCATACCAGCCACAGCGCCAGTCCTTTTTGGCAAAAATTCTATCGTTATGTCCCGTCGGTATTGTTGTGCTATTTCATCCCGTCGTTATTTAACAGCTTTGGCATTATCGACGGCGAACATTCGCAGTTGTATCAAATGGCATCGCGTTATCTGTTGCCGGTCTGTCTGGTGTTGCTGACGTTGAGCGTTGATTTTCGTGCCATTCTGGGGTTAGGGCCAAAAGCACTGGTGCTTTTTTTAACCGGGACTGTGGGTGTGGTGTTAGGCGGACCAATAGCGCTGGCCAGTGTCGGGCATTTTTTCCCGGAACAGCTTGGTGGCGAAGGCGCTGATGCGGCATGGCGTGGCATGTCGACCATCGCCGGCAGCTGGATCGGCGGCAGTGCCAATCAGGCTGCAATGAAAGAAGTGTTTCAACCAAGTGGTGAGATCTTCTCGGTGATGATCACAGTCGACGTATTAGTGGCCAATATCTGGACTGCCGTATTGTTGTGGATGGCAGCCAATGCCGCGCGCCTGGATAAAGCCAATGGCGCGGACACCCGGGCTCTGGAACATTTAAAAGGTAAAATTGAGCAGTATCAGGCAGAAAATTCGCGTAATCCGTCTACCAATGATCTGATGATGATTATTGCCGTTGGCTTTGGTGTGGCTGGCCTGTCGCACTGGCTGGCCAATATTATTGCCCCCTGGATTGAACAACATGCGCCGGAACTGGCGATGTACAGCCTGACCAGCACTTTTTTCTGGATTGTGGTGTTGGCGACGACTTTTGGTTTGTTGTTATCCGGCACTAAACTGCGCCATCTCGAAGCGACCGGTGCTTCTAAAGTCGGTTCTGTGATGGTGTACATTCTGGTCGCAACTATCGGTATGCATATGGATGTCACTGCGATTGTGGACTACCCGGTGATGTTCCTGGTTGGCCTGGTGTGGATCTCCATCCATGCGCTGTTATTACTCGGCATGATGAAGTTACTGAAAGCGCCGGTGTTTTACATGGCGGTGGGTAGTCAGGCTAACATTGGCGGTGCTGCTTCTGCACCAGTGGTGGCTGCGGCATTCCACCCGGCGTTAGCACCGGTAGGTGTTTTACTGGCAGTGCTGGGTTATGCCCTGGGCACTTACGGTGGTTACTTGTCAGCCCTGATGATGCAGGCTGTAGCGCCTTAACTGCAGGATGCCGGAATTGAAAAAGGAGCCAACTTGGCTCCTTTTTTATTGGCCGAACTTTATTTACAGACCTCAGCGCTGTAGCGGCGCGGTGGACTCGCGCACCAGCAACTCCGGGATAAACACCGGCTGTTGCTCGACAGCGCTGCGGGAATTACCGGGTCTGGTGTGGCGGAACAACAGTTCAGCGGCCTGTGCGGCAATAGTACAGTTGGGCTGATTGGCTGTGGTCAGCGGTGGCCAGGTCTGGCGGGAGAACGGGCTGTTTTCAAAGCCAACTATCGACAGCTGCTGCGGGATCTCGACATGACTCAGTCTGGCGCTGAATAAAGCGCCCGCGGCAATTTCGTCGTTACAGGCGAAAATAGCCGTCGGTTTATGTGCCATTGCCAGCAGATGTTTGGCGCCTTTGACGCCGGATTCAAACGAATAACTCCCGGGGACCACGAACTTCGGATTGGCCTGAATACCCCGTTTGGTCAGGGCGGCCTGAAAACCGGCCAACCGTTCACCGCTGGAGCTGTGTTCTTCGTCACCACATAAAAATGCGATGTCGGTATGACCCAGTTCCAGCAAATGATTGGTAATTTTAAAGGCGGCTGTAAAGTCGTCAATCAACACACAGTTGGTCAGTTTCGGCGACGGTGTTGAACCAGAAATGATCCGGACGAAGTCGACTTCAATCCGTTCCAACGCTTCGGCAATTTCCGGCATTTCAGAGAAAGGTGGGGTCAGCACCAAACCGGCAAGGCGGGAATGCTGCACTACATCTATCACTTCCTGCACTATGTTGGCGGATTTGGCGTTGGTCGGATGGATCAGCAGTTCGTAACCGTGCTTGCGGCAGGTATCCAATAAACCCTTTTGCATATCAATCACATAATAGGCGTTAGGGTTGTCGTAAACATAACCGATGGTGTAAGAACGGGTACTGGCCAAGTTACGGGCGGCGGCATTCGGCTGATAATTCAGCTGGGCGATAGCGGCCGTGACTTTCTCCAGTGTGGCCTTTTTCACCGAAGGTTCGTTGTTCATCACCCGTGACACCGTCTTGATCGACACTCCGGCCAGCTCAGCGACGTCATTAATGGTTACTTTCATAGCGCTTCCAGGCAAATAAGCCGCTGTCAGCAGGCCTGTCCGGTATCGACCGAACAAGCTGAAAACGACCTGCCTCAGGCAGGTAATGACAGCGGTAGTCATTTTGTAAGAATTATTGAACTAAGGGATACAACGTTTTGGCCAAAACAGCAATTGTTTATTTATCAAAAAATGAGCAGAAGTGTGGCTGATATTTTTCTTAATTAAAAAAGATGAATAAATACATGTTGTTATAGTGATGCAGGGTTGTAAGAGCCTGAAAACACAGTTGTCCTGGTCTAAAATCAGCCATAACTGAGGCCTTGTCTCTAGCGACAAAATCAGTCTAAAAAATCAGCGGATGGGGTTTGCAAAGTAAAAATAATTTGTGTATGTTGAGATTTAATGACAGCGTTGTCATTGCAGGACAAATAAAAATTCATCGCACACGAAGAAAAACAGGAATGGGAGAAGCTTATGTCGCACAATAAAATGAATAAATG
>CBFGPY010000153.1:0-6405 GCA_965650755.1 uncultured Chromatiaceae bacterium
GATTTGCCGGGTATTTTGAGATTTCCTGTGCAGAAACAATGTGCTTGTCGCCAAAGGCCGCCAGCTCAAGTTCAAACAGGAAGGCTTTACCTTTAATACCGAGCTTACGTTCAGCTTCAGGATGCAGCGCACCCAATAAACCGACCTGCTGACCATTGCGCAGCAGCGCCGCCGTCTGGCCCGGATGTAAAGCGCTGTGCTCACCTTTGGCAAAGCTGAATTCATCAGCTGCGGAGGTTTTACTCAGCAGCGCTTCCACATCGCCTTTAACATCATAGAAATCAACGGCACGCTCAGCAATTGTCCAGTGCTCGTTGCCATAAGAACCAACGATAATACCGCCAATGACCGGCACCTGCCGTACACCGCCTTCTGCGGTGGCATCCGGGATAAATTTCAGGCCGTATTCAAACAGCCGGATGCGGTTTTGCTGGCGGTTCTGGTTGTACTGCACAGCCTGCAATAAACCAGGCCACAGGTTTAAGCGCATCGCGGACATGTCGGCAGAAATAGGATTTGGCAGCACTAATGCTTCAACGCCCGGGAACAGCACTTGTTGCACTTTCGGGTCAACGAAGGAATAAGTGATGGCTTCCTGATAACCGCGGTCGACCAGCAAATCACGTAAGCTGTGGACAGAAATATCCGCTTCGCGGTGGTCACGCATCGCCAGCGACGCCACTGGCGCCACGTTTGGAATGCTGTTGTAGCCATAGACCCGTGCCACTTCTTCAATCAAGTCTTCGCTGATAGCAATATCAAAACGATAAGTCGGTACTGTCACTTGCCAGCTGTCAGCTTGCTCGGTCACGGCAAAACCTAACCGAGTGAATATCTCGCTGACGGTCGCGGTGGCGATATGGATGCCGAGAATACGGTCCAGTTTCTGCCGGGTCAGGCTGATTTGTGCTGCTTTTGGCAGATGTTCATCGGATTTGGCTTCAACAATCGGGCCGGCTTCGCCGCCAACGATCTCCAGTAACAGCGCAGTGGCACGCTCCATCGCGGTGCGTTGCAATTCAGGGTCAACACCACGTTCATACCGGTGCGAGGCGTCTGTATGCAGGCCATATTGACGGGCGCGGCCGGCCATTTCCAGCGGCGCAAAAAACGCGCTTTCGAGGAAAATGTCACGGCTGTCTTTCGTCACACCACTGTGCAGACCACCAAAAATCCCGGCCATCGCCAGGGCTTTTTGCTCATCAGCAATGACTAAGGTTTGCGGATTTAAAGCCACTTCGCTTTCATCCAGCAGCACCAGTTTTTCTTCTGGATTGGCCAGACGTACGACTATACCGCCGTCGATTTTCGCCAGATCAAAAGCATGCATCGGATGACCCAGTTCCACTAACACATAGTTAGTGACGTCAACCACCGGATCGATAGAACGGATACCGCTGCGGCGTAATTTTTCTACCATCCACAGTGGCGTCTGTGCACCAACGTTGATGTTACGAATGACACGGCCTAAATAGCGCGGACAGGCTTTAGGTGCCTGCAATGTGATAGTGCGCGTTTCATCAATTGTTGGCGCGACCGCAGTAATAGCCGGTTTTGTAACATCGAGATTGTTCAGCACCCCGACTTCACGGGCGAGGCCCAGCATCCCCAGACAATCTGCCCGGTTTGGCGTCAAATCTACTTCGATGGCGTTATCGTCTAACTGCAGATATTCGCGGATATTTTTACCGAGTGGCGCATCCGCCGGCAGCTCGATAATACCTTCTGAACTTTCGGCCATGCCAAGCTCAGACAATGAACACAACATGCCATTGGACGGCTGGCCACGTAATTTAGCCGCTTTGATTTTAAAATCGCCCGGCAACACTGCGCCGACGGTGGCCACCGCAACTTTTAAGCCCTGCCGGCAGTTGGCGGCGCCACAGACGATATCCAGCAGCTCGCCGCTACCGATGTCCACTTTGGTGACCTGTAATTTGTCCGCTTCCGGATGACGGCCACATTCGACCACATGTCCTACGACGACACCGCTAAACACACCGGCGATCGCATCAATACCGTCTACTTCCAGGCCGGCCATTGAAATCTGTTCGGCCAGTTCCTGCGTTGATAACGCTGGATTGACCCATTCCCGTAACCAGGATTCACTGAATTTCATTGTTTTGCTCCGGCTTATTTAAATTGTTTTAAGAAACGCAGGTCATTCTCGAAGAATGAACGCAAATCGGTCACGCCATAACGCAGCATAGTCAGACGCTCCACGCCCATGCCAAAGGCAAAACCGCTGTAGACTTCCGGGTCAATCCCGACCGAACGCAGCACATTTGGATGCACCATGCCACAGCCCAACACTTCCAGCCATTTGCCGTTTTTGCCCATCACGTCTACTTCGGCTGAAGGCTCGGTAAATGGGAAAAATGACGGCCGGAAGCGGATCTGTAAGTCTTCTTCAAAATAGTTGTTCAGGAAGTCGTGCAAAATGCCTTTGAGCTCGGTAAAGCTGACATTTTTGTCGACCATCAGACCTTCAACCTGGTGGAACATCGGCGTGTGCGTCATGTCGTAGTCGTTGCGATACACGCGGCCTGGCGAGATGATTCGAAGCGGTGGCTGTTCAGTTTCCATGGTGCGAATTTGCACGCCTGAAGTCTGAGTACGCAGCATCAGCTTTGGATTAAAATAGAAAGTGTCATGATCAGCACGGGCCGGGTGATGCTCCGGGATATTCAGCGCATCAAAGTTGTGGAAATCATCTTCGATCTCCGGGCCATGTTTGACTTCAAAACCCAGTTCGCCAAAAAAAGTTTCGATACGGCGAATGGTACGGGTCACCGGGTGTAAACCGCCCTGCTCAATGCTGCGGCCCGGCAGTGTCACATCGATTTGCTCGGACGCCAGTTTTTGCGCCAGTACTGCAGCCTGCATGCCGTCACGGCGCGCATTTAATGCGTCCTGTACCTGTTGTTTCAGTTCATTGATTTGCGCACCCGCGACTTTGCGGGCTTCAGCGTCCATCGCGCCTAAAGATTTTAACAGCTCGGTGATGCTGCCTTTTTTGCCGAAATATTCGACGCGGACGTCTTCCAGCGCATTCACGTCAGCAGCATTGGCAACCGCCTGTAATGCGCTGTCTAAGATGGCAGATAGGTTCATGATTTTCCTCAGACCAGCCAGTTTGCTAAAACCGGTGATTTTACAACAATTTCGCCGCTTGTGGGCGCAGCCTGAAGAGGAAAATTTTAGCAAACTGTCGGAAAAAACCGCAGTTCAGCGCTCGGTGTCAGGGAAAGTGCTATTCAGCACATCTTTCACAAAAGGGATGGTCAGCCGGCGCTGATGCACCATCGAGGCTTTATCCAGAATATCCAGGGTGTCGACCAGCGCGCGGATATCCCGGTGTTGGCGGTTCAGCAGGTAACGTGCGACTTCATCCGGTAAATCCAGTCCGCGCACCCGGGCTTTTTGCTGTAGTAATTTTTGTTTGTCATCATCGCTTAAAAGCCGCAGCTGAAACACAGTACAGGCCTGTAAGCGTGAGACTAAATCCGGCAACGTAAAGCCAAGCGCTGTCGGCTGGTCGTCAGCGACGATAATCAGCTTTTTGCCATGCTCGGCCAGGCGGTTGTACAAATCAAACAGCGCCACCTGCCAGTGTGAATCACCGGCCACTGCGCCGATATTATCCAGGCAAACCAAATCAAGTTGCTCCAGATTATCCAGCATCCGTGGGCTGTACTGTGCAAATTCATCAAGCGCCAGCAATTGGCTGGTCAGACCCAGCTCCTGCGCCTGTACACAAGCCGCATACAACAGATGCGACTTGCCACTGCCCGAGGCGCCAAAGACAAACACCGGCGGCTGCGGCTTGCCGCTATTTGCCGTTTCTGGCTGAAGATACTGGCGGATATAAGCGACTGCCGGGCTGCTGTCGGCACCATAAAAACTGTGCAGAGTTTCATCATCCGGCAGAGTCACTGCCAGCGTAAACTGCGTTGGCTGCATCACGGTTTGCATTATTGGCGACGGAACAAATAACGGCTGCTCATAACCAGCGGCATACTGGCAGAATTCGCTGCGCCTGACAGAGGCAACGCGGGATCTGCGGTAACCACAGCCGGCTCAGGCTGTCCGCCCGCTAAAGCTGCTTCCATCGCCGCTTCTGCGTCGGTCAGTTCGCCAGTGCTCTGTGCAGACGACGCCGGGTTTTCACCTGCTGTTACTTCGCCTGGCTGGCTTGCGCCGGCATCAGATGTCCCGGTCTCAGGCGTCACAGTGTCAGGTGCTGCAGCGTCTGGCTGTGGCGTCAGTTCTTTGACCAGACTTAAGGCACGGTAAAACTCATCGGTACTGGCCGCAAGTTGTAGCTGCAACACGGCCTGTCCGGCCTGATATTGCGTGAGCTGATGATCACGCACGGTCAACATGCTGCTGAATAATTGCCGCAGCGCGACTAAATCACTCAGGCTGCTGACCCCATCAAAGGTTAGTTGCAGGCTGCTCCCGGCAGTCGCGTTATCAGCGCTGATCCGGACGGCATAACGGGCGGCCTGCGTCGAGGCCAGCTCCGCACAGAACTGCTGCGCCAGCAGCATCGCATCTGCATTGAGCAGCTCTTTACTTTGTACTGCGCCATCCACCAGTTGCTGCCACGTCAGGCGGAACTGCACCAGGCCGCTCGCGTCTGTCAGCTGATCAAACAACAGGTTGTACACTTCAGTGGCCTGATAACGGCCAGACGCCTGTTGCAGTAATGCCCAGTCGCCGCCCCAGCTCGCCGCTTCATTGACCAGCGCACTGTCGGTTTCATCGTATAACGGGAATTGCAGGCTCAGGCCATAGCGGCTGGCTTGTTGCAGCAGCGCCTTACGCAGCGGATGATCAGGGCTTAACACAAACTGCGGTGTCTCGACCGGCCGCTCGGTCAGCCATAACAACACATCAGGCCGACGCGGCCCCCACACCGGAATTTGCTGGCTTTGCAGCAAGCGGGTAATTTTCTGTCCGTCCAGCGTGACTAATAACTGCGGCTGGCCGTCCTGCTGCACCTGCTGAAACTGCACCACATACTGACCGCTATTCTTCAGTGCATCCGCGATCCCAGCCTGGCTCAGTACCGCATCACCACCGGTCAGTTTCAGCAAAACATCCTGCAGTGCCTGCTTTTGCCACTGCGCCTGGTTTTGTCCGGCTGCAACTCTGGCCTGATACAAATCGGTCAGCTCCGCCGCTTTTACCTGAGTGCTCAGCAAAGCAGACACCAGCAAAACAGCTTGAAGCAGACGCTGTGTACGACCAGGCGTAGTAGAGGTTGGCATGATAAAAACTCCGCTGATTCAGACCAGTGTGCAACGCACAGCCTGGCGCTGGTCGGTTGTGTATCGACAACGGCGACCGGCTGGAACAAAGTAAGCATATTGTGCCGCAAAACACTGCGGTTTTACCAAAAAACAAAGCGCAAAGTCAGAGACTTCGCGCTTTTATCTGTCACCGGAAACTCTGTTTAGAGTTCCAGTTTGCCCTGACGGATCGCTGCGGCAAAGACTTCATACACAGCATCTAAAGTGGTTTGATCCAATACTTTGCCGTCTTTATCCTTGATCTTAATCGCAGTGCCTTTGTCAGTTTTACTCAGTGATAACTGATACTCGCCGGCGGTCAGCGGCAACTCTGGCAGATCTTCATCCCCCCAGATGCTGTCCCAGAAACCTTGTTCGGCTTTGACGTATTTCACGTAGTACACATAATCCGACTGGTTGAGGTCTGTTACTTCCAGCCCAACTTTTTCCAGCAACAGCTCAAGCTGCGACCAGGCCACGTCAATCGGCTGAGTCGTCAACATCACAGGTTCCTGCTTGTCGTTGACGGCGCGGGTCAGCAGTACATCCGGTAACTTGGCTTTGGCTTCTCGGATTGCCGCCAGCTCAACAGTGGCAATGTGGTCAATAATCCGGTTTAAAAAGTGCACTTCTTCCCGGCGCTGGCTGATCGGAGTCAGCTTTTGCGTCTGGTCAGTGTATTTATGCTCCAGCAATTTGACCTGCACTGCGATAGTGCGGCCGTGGCTGCGCGGCTCTAATTGCACGCTGAACTTACTTTGCTGGGTTAATTCCTGACCTTTCCACAACCACCAGCCGGTTTCCTGATATTCGCTGACCCAACCGGTCTGCCATTCCAGCTGTTTTGGCTGGCTGACTTCAATAGTATTTTTTGTGAAATAGCCGCTGATGTTGGTCTGTAAATAAGGCATCAGGTCGCCGGTGAACTCGGAGCGCTCAAACCAAACCCGTGCTTCTTTTTCTTCTTCTTCCACCCGCGCATTGGTTGCTACCGCGAGGACCTGCATCGGTGCCCGCAAGTCCATTTGTTCAGGTGTAACCCCAGCAGCGACTTTGGCCGGTAAATCGTACTGTCCTGGTTTTTTTGGCGCTTTTAAGCCGGCCGGAA
>CBFGPY010000154.1:0-6398 GCA_965650755.1 uncultured Chromatiaceae bacterium
CGGCACAAATGGGCTTTTCCGCCTTACGGGTGATTAATGATGACCGCGTGACCCCAGGCGCAGGTTTTGATACTCATGGTCACCGCGATATGGAGATCATCAGTGTGGTCTTAGATGGAGTCATCGCTCACCGGGATTCAACCGGTGAAGTGGCAGAACTGCCGGCCGGTGAATATCAGCTGATGAGTGCAGGCCGCGGTATTATGCACAGTGAATTTAATGCCAGAACCAATCAGAACCTGCATTTCCTGCAGATCTGGATTGAACCGGACAGCCTGGGTGGTGAACCGGGATATCAGCAAAAACCATTTGCCCAAACGCCGGGGCTGACGCTGGTTGCTTCGAAAGATGGCGCAGAAGGCAGTTTGCTACTGAAGCAAAATGCCAGGCTGTATCAGCTGCGGCTGGATGCACAAAGTAGTTTGCAGTATCAAACCCAGGCTGGACGTAAGCTATATCTGCACCTGGTGTCCGGTGATCTGAACGGCCAAAGCGGCGAACAACACATCAGTTTGCAGCCGGGTGATGGGGTGAAAATTGCTGATTTGACCGACTGGCAATTCAGCAGTGGTACAGAGCCGGTTTTTGCTTTGTTATTTGATTTACCCTGATAATTTCAGAGCTTTACCTGCAGTTCAGGTTGCAAAAGCCCGCCAGATGCGGGCTTTTGCAAAACTGCTTGCTGCCATCTCAACGACCCTGCACCATCACGCTGCCCTGCAACGGTTTGGCAGCAATGTCCTGAATGTCGACATGGCCACGGACATATTTTTTCAAATGTTTATACACTGCAGTATTACCGGCCTGGAAGGCAAAACTGGCAACCGGTAAGTCATTACACAAAAGCTTATTGGCAGCCACAGCAGCGCCTACCCGGTTATATTTCAACTCCTGCTTAAAATCAATTTTGCTTGCGGTGGCGGCACTGATACACAATGCTGTTTCCATCGACTGATCGGCTGCCACATATTGGGACTGGGCTGTAACTGCTGAACTGGTTAATACACAACAAATTAAAAGCAATGTACGCATGATGGCTCTCCTGTTTGCTATCGCCATATTCAGAGTCGCAGATCTGCAGCAAAGAGTTGTGAATAGCCCTCTTCAGACTGTAACAAAGGTCGCATGCAGTCACAGGTCTGGTTTTGCTAACTGCTTTATTTCTCAAATCATTCAGATAACCGGTGGGAAAAGTGGGACAGCTCTGGTTACAGAGCTGTCGTCTGTGTTGCTATAAACGGCCTGCCGGCGCCACCTGACTTTTTCCGAATGCCTTTTTCCCAAGCTTCTTTTTTCCGACGGCCTTTTTTCCCGATGCCTCTTGCAGCATCAAACAGAAGAATTATACTGTATATATAAACAGTATTTGGTGATGTTATGCAGCTGTCTGAACTGAAACAACAAGGTCATGTCTGGCATCTGAACCAGACGCCACGCGCGGAACAAGCGCTTTGCCCAACCGGTTTTGCTGAACTCGACGTCTTACTCGGCGGCGGCTGGCCTTGCCAGCAGGTGATTGAATTACGCACTGTGTTTGGCATTGGTGAATTCCGGTTATTACTGCCCTATCTGCAACAGCAAATCAGCCGGAATAAATTACAAGTCTATATCAACGCCCCCGCCCAGTTACATGCGCCATTCCTGCGCAGTCAGGGCCTGCCGCTGTGGCAACAACTCGAAGTTCAAGCACAGGATCAAGACGCCCTCTGGGCCGCGGAGCAATGCCTGAAAAGCGGCTGCTGCAGCACTGTGCTGTTATGGCAGCAATCACTGAGTATTGCCCGGCTCAAACGGTTACAACTGGCGGCAGCAGAAGGACAGGCCGAATTATTTTTGCTGCGTCTCTCTGAACCTTCACAACTGAGCTTACCGGTCGGACTGAGTCTGGCGCTCAGCCCTGCCCCGCAGGGGTTAAATGTGCGGGTGTTAAAACGTCGCGGTGGCTGGCCCGGTGCGCAGCAGCTGGTCAATTTCAGCCAGCATTGGCCGAGGCTGGTGCAGCCTGCCATCTTGCAGGCAGGACAAACGCCTGCTGCGTATGCGGCGCTGGCGATCTGACCGATGAACAGCTTCAGGCGGTTCAGTGCTATGTCGGCGGTATGCCCCTTGCTGACAGGGGGCCGCTGATGCAGACCTTATGGCTTTATCTGTATTTCCCGCAACTACAGCTGGATTTATTGCCCCAGCTGCAGACGGATGCCGCTGCACCAGACTTATCAAAGCCAGCGGTGCTATTGCATCCACAGCAGCTGCAGGTGCAGCAGGCCAATCCGGCCGCGCAAGCGCTTGGGATCCGGCGTGGTCAAAGCCTTGCCCATGCCTGTGCGCTCTGTGCGGCGTTACAGGTGCTGCCGTGGCAGAGAGAACTGGAACTACAACTGCTGGAGATGCTGGCACAGGATTGTTATCAGCTCTGCGCCGATCTGGCCTTGGCGCCACCTGATGCGTTGTGGCTACGGCTGGACCCGATGCTGCAACTGTATGGCGGGCTCAATGCTTTTCTCAGACAACTGGAACAGCTGTTACGACAAAGGCCCGGTTTGCAGTTTCAGTATGGCGGCGCAGTCACTGCCGAAGCTGCGCGGCTCCTGTGCCTCACTCAGCCGGGTCAGATAGCGCAAACTCAGGCCGCACAACAACTCGCCCTTTCACCATGTCCGGTCACCCTGCTGGATTTAGCACCGGCATTATTACAACAACTGCAGCGGCTTGGCGTCACTCAGCTGGGTGCTTTGCTGAGGTTACCCGTGTCCGAACTGAGCCGGCGTTTTGGCGCTGAACTACAGCATTACCTGCAACAAATCCAGGGCTTACTGCCGCCACAGCTGCAATGTTATCAGCCGCCGGAACAGTTCAGTGCCCGGCTTGAATTGTGGTATCAGATTGAACACCACCCGCAATTGCTGGCTCCGCTGCGGCACCCGCTGCAACAACTGCAACAGTATCTGCAGCGCCGCGCTCAGCGCTGTTATCAGCTACAGCTGGAACTGAGTCTGCGTGACCAGCCGCCACTGTGCCTGAAATTACATTCACCACAGGCAGAAGCGCTGGCTGAGCGCTGGCTGGCATTATGGCAACTGAAACTTGAAGCTTTAACGCTGGCAGCTCCAGTCCTTGCTATGCAGCTGCATGCCAGTCAGTATTGTAAAGAGGAACAACACAGTGCCGACTTGTTTCAGGGCAAACAAGGACAATACAGCCCGTTGCAGCTGGTTGGCTTACTGCAGGCAAAACTCGGCGCTGCTCAAGTACGCCGCCCTACCGAACATGCCGCCTTTTTGCCGGAGCGGGCCGGCTGCAGTCTGGCCCTGCAACAAGCCGAAGAAAATCTGACAGCTTCGCAGCCACAGCTACAAACGCCTCTGGTGCAACAGCCCGGCGCACATTATGCGGCGGCTGTACCAGCAAGGCAGGTACAGTCTGGCAATCTGGCAACGCCCTCACTAAAAACAATTTCCACTTCAGCCATACCGCACAGGCCGGCCTTTTTATTCGCAACGCCGGTGCCCTTGCAACAACAGGTCCAGCTGATGCCCGGGCTTGAACGGATACAGAGTCACTGGTGGCAGGGCCAGGGACAGGCACGGGACTATCTGACCGCACAAAGCAGCGACGGTCGCTGGTTATGGCTGTATCGCACCGAGCAACAGCAGTGGTTTGTGCATGGAGTTTTCGCCTGATGCCCTACGCCGAACTGTTTTGTCAAAGCCACTTTTCCTTTCTGAGCGCAGCAGCCAGCCCGGAACAACTGGTGAGTACTGCGGCCAGTCTCGGTTATCAGGCGCTGGCACTGACCGATGAATGTTCAGTCGCAGGCGTGGTGCGGGCGCATCGTCAAATCAAACAGCAACAGCTGAAGCTAAAGCTGATTGTCGGTGCTTATTTTCGCTTCAGCACTGACTTACAGCTGGTGCTGCTTTGTCCGGACCGGCGCGCTTATGCCGAGCTGTGCCGTATCATCACCAACAGCAGGCGGCGGGCGGAAAAAGGCCAGTATCAACTGGAAGAATGGGATTTAAAAAGTTGCCGGGATTGTCTGGTGTTGTGGTTACCGGGTATCGATACCCAAAATAACCAACACTGGGGGCATTGGCTGAAACGTCAGTTCGGCCAGCGGTTATATCTGGCGCAGCAGCGGCTGCTGGACGCCGGCGACTACAACTATCAACAGCTTTGTCAGCAACTGAGCCAGCAGTTTGAGTTACCGGCCTGTGCAGTTGGCGCTGTACTGATGCATGAACCGCTGCAGCAGCCACTGCTGGATGTGATGACCGCTGTCCGGCTCGGGCAGAGCGTTGCGACCGCAGGCCTGGCTTTATCTGCCAACCGGGAGCGTTGCTTAAGGCCCATCAGTAAACTGACGCATCTGTTTCATGCCGATTTACTGGCGCAAAGCTGCCAAATCGCCGCCCTTTGTCAGTTTAACCTCGACAGCCTGCAATATGAGTATCCGGCCGAACTGGTGCCGCCGGGACAAACCGCCATGCAGCATCTGCGACAGCTGGTGGCGGAAGGCAAGAAAGTCCGTTTTGGCGAGACTGTCCCTGCTGAGGTAGCGACTCAAATCGAACACGAGCTGCAGCTGATCGCGGAACTCAACTACCCCTATTATTTTTTGACTATCGCCGACATCGCCCGCTTTGCCCGTGAGCAGCAGATTTTGTATCAGGGCCGTGGTTCTGCCGCTAATTCTATCGTCTGTTATTGCCTGCAAATCACCGCGGTCGACCCGCGGAAAATATCCGTGTTGTTTGAGCGTTTTATCTCCAGAGAACGGGATGAACCGCCGGATATCGATGTTGATTTTGAGCATGAACGGCGCGAAGAAGTGATCCAGTACATTTATCAGAAATACGGCCGGCAGCGCGCGGCTTTAGCCGCCACTGTCATTTGCTACCGGCTACGCAGCGCGGTACGGGATGTCGGTAAAGCGCTGGGCTTTAACATCACCCAGCTGGAGTACTGGCTAAAACAACTAAACCGGCGTCATCCTGATCTCAGCTGGTGGCAACAGCTGGCGCAACATGGCCTGGACGTCAACAGCCGGCATGCGCGGCAATTTATCAGTCTGGTGGAGCAAATCCGCGGCAAGCCGCGGCATTTATCTCAGCATGTCGGTGGTTTTGTCATTTCCGCCGGGCCTTTGCATGAGCTGGTGCCGGTAGAAAATGCCAGTATGGCCGAGCGTACCGTGATCCAATGGGACAAAGATGATTTGGAGACACTAGGCCTGTTAAAAGTCGATATCCTGGCACTGGGCATGCTGTCGGCGCTGCGCAAAGCACTGGCGCTGGTGAATCAACAACGGGAACAACCGCTGACGTTGGCAGACATTAGTCAGACCGGCGATGACCCGGCTGTGTACCGGCAAATCCAGCAGGCCGATACTATTGGCGTCTTCCAGATTGAATCCCGCGCGCAGATGAGCATGTTACCGCGGTTAAAACCGGCTTGTTTTTATGATTTAGTCATTGAAATTGCCATAGTGCGGCCAGGCCCTATTCAGGGGGACATGGTGCATCCGTTTTTACGCCGCCGCGACGGCCTGGAGCCAGTGAGCTACCCTTCTCCTGCTGTAGAGGCGGTGTTAAGCCGCACCATGGGGGTGCCGATTTTTCAGGAACAGGTGATTAAACTGGCGATGGTGGCTGCCGGTTTTTCCGGTGGTGAAGCCGACCAGTTGCGCCGGGCTATGGCCAGCTGGAAAAAAACCGGCGAACTGCTGCAATTTAAAGCAAAACTGATCGATGGCATGCTGCAACGTGGCTATCCGCAGAGCTTTGCCGAGCAAATCTTCGCGCAAATTTGTGGTTTTGGTGAATATGGCTTTCCGGAATCACATTCCGCCAGTTTTGCCTTGTTGGCCTATGCCTCCGCCTGGCTGAAGTGTTATTACCCGCTCGAGTTTCTGACCGCGTTATTAAATAGCCTACCCATGGGATTTTATTCTGCCTCGCAGCTGGTGCAGGATGGTAAACGCCATGGTCTGCTGGTGCTGCCGGTCTGTATCCAACACTCGGATTGGGACCACCAGATTGAACAAAGCGACACAGGCCCGGCGCTGCGACTTGGGCTACGCCAGGTCAAAGGCCTGCAGCAGGATTTACTCCGGCCAGCATTGCAACAGCGCCCGGCCGGCGGTTTTGCCAGTTTGAGTAGCCTGAAACAGACCGGCTTACGACAAGATCAGCTGAATGCGCTGGCCAGCAGTGATGCGCTGAAAGCCCTTTGTGGCCATCGCTTCGCCAGCCGCTGGCAACTGCTGGACCGGCTGGATGAACTACCGCTGTTTCGCCAGCCAATTCAGCAACCGCAGCATCAGAACCACAACACCAAGAGCAAAGCCCCGGTATTGTTACAGCAACTGGGGCTGGACCTGACCGCCGAACCTGCTGCCG
>CBFGPY010000155.1:0-6393 GCA_965650755.1 uncultured Chromatiaceae bacterium
CAGTCAGCTGGCTGGCGGAGAAGTCTCTGCTGCAAGCCAAGCTGAAAAAAGCCAGTGAGTTAAAAGCCTTAGTGACAATGAGCGCGCCGGTTTATCAGGATAAAGAGCAATTGGCGGGTCGTCAGCGCATCGCGGGTGCCATTTTCCAGACTGAAGTGGATTTAAGCCACCCACTGAGCTTTGGTTTACCGCGCCAGCAACTACCGGTGTTCAAAAACGACCTGCTGCTGATGGAGCCGGCTGAGCAGCCCTTTGTCACTGTAGCCCGTTACAGTGACCAGGCGCAGTTAGCCGGTTATGCCGATCCGGCGCTGGTCAATGCGTTTCGCAATAGCGCCACAGTGCTGGCGCATAACGTTGGCGATGGCCGTATTGTCGCAATGACCGACAACCCTGTGTTCCGCGGTTATTTCGTCGGTTCTGGCCGGTTATTGGTGAACAGCCTGTACTTTGGCAAATTGTTCGACTCCGGCGACGACAGTGGGGATGGCGACGAATAAAGCGAAGTCGGGGTGCCGGGCGCTGGTGTAATAGCCAGCGTGACCACGCCAATCCGCTCTGCACCTGCCTTTCGCAGCAGGCGAGAAAGCTGATTCAGCGTAGCGCCTGTGGTCAATACGTCGTCGACCAGTAAAATTTTCGTCGGTAATGCGGCGATGCCAGGCCCTGATGTGAGCCGGAACTGCCGGCGTAGCTGGGCACGGCGCACACTGGCGCTGGCGCCGAGCTGATGTGGCAGATGGCTTTGCGCAACAAAAACATGCAAGAGCGGCAAGCCGGTGACAGCAGCCACTGTGGCCGCAAGTTGGCGGGATTGATTAAAACCACGTTCACGCAGCCGTTTAGGATGCATCGGGACATAAGCCACCGCGGCGAATTGGTCCTGCAATCGCCAGGCTGGCAGTGCCAGCGTCAGTTGCTGGCGCAGCATCTGGCCACAGGCCAGCTCCTGTTGTAACTTCCAGGCGCTGATAAAATGACTCCAGGGTAGCTGATACCAGCTTAAACTCCAGACTGCATCAAACTGCGGGGCCTGCAGCCCGTTGTTGACCGCCGGTAACTGCAGCGCATTGTCATGTAAAGGCCAGTACAACCGTGGCAAAGCGGCCTGACAGTGATCACAAAGCTGACTGCCAGGTTGATGCACCGGAAAATCACACCACAAACAACAATTCGGCAGGCAAAAGTGTAAAAAGCGCTGCAGCAGTTGCCGGATCGCAGGCACAATAGTGCTTTGCATGGTCATCACAATCCTTGTGAGTTTGTTTTTACATAAATTTAACTATGATACCGAACGCTGAAAATACCAAACCGACTTTAGTTCTGATCCATGGCTGGGGCTTAAATCATGCCATCTGGCAGCCTGTTGCCGACGCGCTGGCTGCGGAATATCAGGTGCTGGCACTGGATTTACCCGGTTATGGCCTGGCGACGTTTTTTCCTGAACCCTATAGTCTGGAAGCCATCACAGACCAGCTGGCGGCGCAAATCCCGGCACAGAGTTTTGTGTTGGGCTGGTCGCTCGGCGGCCTGGTGGCGACTCAGCTGGCATTGCGTTATCCGGCCAAAGTGCGGTCGCTGGCGTTAGTTGCCAGCTCACCGTGTTTTTTGCAGCAACAGGACTGGCCAGGGATGAATGCGCAGGTGATGCAGCAGTTCGCCGGGTCTTTATCGGCCAATCTGGCGCTCACCGTGGAGCGTTTTCTGGCGATCCAGGCGATGGGCAGCACGACGGCGCGACAGGATATCAAACAGCTGAAACAGGCGGTACTGAGCTTGCCATTGCCACAGGCAGAAGTGTTGGCTGCTGGTCTTGAAATTCTGGCCACGACAGATTTACGCCCAATGCTTACCAAACTCAGCATGCCGCTGTATGGCTGCTTTGGCCGGCTGGATTCACTGGTACCGGTGGCGATGACCACGACGTTGCAGGAACTGGTACCAAGCGCACAGATTTCAGTGCTGGCCAAGGCGTCGCACGCGCCTTTTATTTCCCATCAGCCGGAGTTTTTGCTCTGGGTCAAACATTGGTTACAGGCGGTGCCACAGTCGTAAAGTTGCTTGGCCGGATCCAGATCAACAGAGCGGCAGATAATTGCCGCTAAAGTGGCGACAATTTGCCATTTCCCTTGTCTCAATGACATGAGTTGGTTACTATTTAATCATAGGTTCATGTTGTGGAGATCCGTCGATGGAATTACAGTCCGCTTACAGCTCAGGTTTGCAGGGTTTGCAGCGCGCGTCCAATGGCATTACGGAAGCCACTGTGAATATCAATCGCGAAGCGATCAATCAGCAACGCGCCTTAAATGCTCAGCAATCCAATGCAGCTGCTCAGCAGCCGGAACCAGTCCAGCCACAGCCGAAAACTCCGGCGCTGGAACAAAGCCTGGTACAACTCACCACAGAATCACTGTATGCCGAAGCCAATGTGCGGTCGATTAAAACGGCTGACGAAATGCTTGGCACCTTGATAGATGTCAGTGCCTGAGGACTAAAGCAGCATGGCGATCACGTCGGTTTACCCCAATGTCACACCCTATGTCGGCAATCCGGCAGTGGATTTGGCACGCCGGGAAAATCTGAAACGTGACATCATCGAACCTGTGGCACAGATGGAACGCAACGCCGCAGAAAAAGGCGTGATTTCCGAAGACAAAAGCCGTAACTCACCTCAACATAATAATCCGACCTACACCGACGAGCTGAAAAACCGTGGTACCGAGTTAAAGCAGGCGGTTGAAGGCCGCTCACAGGAACGGGATCCGGAAGGTCGCTCAGATCAGGGCAGTTCAGGGCAATCTGGTTCTGGTCGTGAAGAGCAACAAAGCGCCAGTGAACAACGCAAACTCGACGAACTAAAAAAACGTGACGCAGAAGTCCGTGCTCATGAGCAGGCCCATGCAGGTGTGGGCGGCAATCTGGCTGCGTCGCCAAGTTATGAATTTCAGGTCGGTCCAGACGGCAGGCAGTATGCGGTTGGTGGTGAAGTCAATATCGACCTGGCGGTGGTGCCGGGCGACCCGCAAGCCACTATCGTCAAAATGCAAAAAGTCAAAGCTGCCGCTTTGGCTCCGGCAGATCCGTCTTCGGCGGACCGGCGTGTCGCTGCCGAAGCCACGCAGCGGGTATTGCAGGCGCAGGCCGAATTAGCGCAGCAGAATGTTGCCCTAAATAACCCGCCGGCGGCAGATGCCGATTATTGGCTGGAACAAGCCGAAGAACAGCAGCAAGCGCAAACTTCAGGCGTTAGCCGTGCTCAGAACAATCAGCAGCCTGATGAACAGCAACTGGAGCCCGGGCGGCCGGTAAATAAAGGTCCACAGGTCGAACAGCGTAGCCTTGAGTTGGCGGCATTGATGCAAAAACGCAGTCAGGTCATCAGCAGTTATTATCAACAGGCAGTGCAGCCGCAGGACAGACCTTTATTGCTGACTGCCTAAAGCGCACAGTTATTAGTTTGCCAATAAAAACGCCGTCAAATGACGGCGTTTTTATTGGGCTGTAATCAGATACAGACGTTACTTTTTCAGCTTGGCCAGCGCGGCGGCAAAAGCATTGCCCATGGCCGCATTGCCATTGTCCTGCTGTCGTGGTGCGCTTTGTGGCCGGTTGCCGCCGGATTTGGCCGGGGCTGAACGTTCTTTCGCGCCACCTGCGGCTTTTGGCTGAGGCTGTTCATCCATCCGCATCGTCAGTGCGATGCGTTTCCGTTCGATTTCCACTTCCAACACTTTGACTTTAACGATGTCACCCGCTTTGACCACCTGGTGTGGATCAGACACGAATTTATCGGTCAAAGAGGAAATATGCACCAGACCGTCCTGATGCACACCAATATCGACAAAAGCGCCAAAGTTGGTGACGTTTGTCACGACGCCTTCCAGCTGCATGCCGGGTTTTAAGTCCGCCATGGTTTCAACGCCGTCTTTAAACTGTGCCGTTTTGAACTCTGGGCGCGGGTCGCGCCCTGGCTTGTCCAGCTCTTTCAGGATGTCGCTGATGGTCGGAATACCAAAATGTTCATCCGCAAATTCGGCCGGGTTAATCGATTTGAGGAAACTGCTGTTGCCGATCACAGCATCAACCGGCTGTTGGTGTTTGGCCAGAATTTTTTCAACCAGTGGATAAGCTTCCGGGTGCACTGCGGAGGCGTCCAGCGGGTTTGTGCCATTGTTGATCCGCAGGAAACCTGCCGCCTGTTCAAAAGCCTTAGGGCCAAGGCGTGGCACTTTGAGCAAGTCGCGACGTTGCATAAAACGGCCGTTGCTGTCGCGGTACATCACGATATTTTGCGCCAGGGTTTTGTTCAGGCCGGCAACACGGGCAAGCAGTGCCACCGAGGCGGTGTTCAGATCAACGCCGACAGCGTTCACACAGTCCTCGACCACTGCATCCAGCGATTTGGTCAGCAAGCTTTGGTTGACGTCATGCTGATACTGGCCAACGCCGATGGCTTTGGGTTCGATTTTCACCAGCTCAGCCAGCGGATCCTGCAAACGACGGCCAATCGACACAGCACCGCGTAGTGACACATCCAGATCCGGGAATTCCTGCGCGGCCAGCTCTGAGGCTGAATACACTGAAGCGCCGGCTTCCGACACCATGATTTTGCTCAGCTGCTGTTCTGGCAGCATTTTAATGACATCGGCTGCCAGTTTATCTGTTTCGCGGGAAGCGGTACCGTTGCCGATGGCGATCAGTTCGACTTTAAATTGTTTGCAATAAGCGGCCAGGGTTTTGACTGACTTGTCCCACAGGTTTTGAGGTGCATGTGGAAAAATGGTAGTGTTGGCGACCAGTTTGCCGGTCTGGTCGACGACCACTACTTTGACACCGGTGCGCAGGCCCGGGTCGAGGCCCAGCGTAGCGCGCATGCCGGCTGGAGCTGCCATCAGCAGGTCCTTCATATTGCGGGCGAACACCGCGATGGCTTCTTCTTCGGCTTTTTCGCGCAGCTCGCCGAGCAGGTCGTTTTCCAGTTGCAGGTGCAGTTTCACTTTCCAGGTCCACTGCACCACGGTGCGGATAAAGGCATCGGCGGCGCGGCCCTGCTGGCGCAGGTCAAAATGACTGGCGACCATCTGCTCGCAGCTGGCATGGGCACTGGCTTCATCGGCGTCTGGCTGCAGTTGCAGGTTCAGAATGCCTTCATTGCGGCCACGGAACATTGCCAGCGCGCGGTGAGACGGCACGTTTTTCCAAAGCTCGGTGTGAGCAAAATAATCACGGAATTTCGCACCTTCGGTTTCTTTGCCGGCAACGACAGTGCTTTTTAACACCGCATGTTGTGCCAGATGACGGCGCAGTTTGGCCAGCAGATTGGCGTCTTCAGCAAAACGCTCCATCAGAATGTATTTAGCGCCGTCCAGCACGGCTTTGACGTCAGCAAAACCAGCCCCGGCGTTGATGTAGGGCACAGCGGCCTGTTCCGGCACTAAATCGGCGTCAGCCAATAACGCATCTGCAAGCGGTAACAAACCGCCTTCAATGGCGATTTGGCCTTTGGTACGGCGTTTCGCCTTGTATGGGCCGTACAAGTCTTCCAGCCGGGTTTTATTGTCAGCGGCCAGAATGTCCTGCTCCAGCGCTGGCGTCAGTTTACCTTGTTCGTTGATAGTGCGCAGAATGACCTGCCGGCGGTCTTCCAGTTCGCGCAGATAGGTCAGGCGCTGTTCCAGAGTCCGTAACTGCGTGTCGTCCAGACCACCGGTGACTTCTTTACGGTAACGGGCAATAAAAGGCACTGTCGCGCCTTCATCCAGCAGCTGCACTGCAGCGTTAACCTGATCCGGACGGGCTGCAATTTCGGCAGCGATCTGTTTGATAATCATCGACATGGTGGTATTGAGTTCCTTGCGACGCAGCGATATAGAGCACAGCTGCTGATAAAGTGGCGGCTATTGTCATACGTCAGCGCAAAAAAATCCATCCTATGACGGCTGACAGCGGCAACGACGCTTGGTATAAACCGCGATGGAACAAGCAAAGTCAGGTCGCGGAGCTGTGGCGGATGAAGACAAAAGTACAAGGTAAAACCAAATTAGTGACCAGGGAGGGCTATAACCAGCTTAAAGCGGAGCATGACGAACTCTGGTTTAAAAAACGGCCGGAAGTGACCAAAATTGTCAGCTGGGCAGCGAGCTTAGGCGATCGTTCCGAAAATGCAGACTATCCATAAGAGGTATAATTGTGATACTAATAATCAATAAATCTATAAATATCATATATTAATTAATAGTACGTATACTAATATTGCATACTAGTTTGCGTAGCTGGTTTGTTTAATTATTGACCGAAGTAAAGGCGCGAAAAATCAGTGAAGTGAATGCTCTGTATCTGATTTATGCCGTCACACGAAGATAGTCGGGTAATTGTCTACCCATTCCTTCA
>CBFGPY010000156.1:0-6362 GCA_965650755.1 uncultured Chromatiaceae bacterium
CCTGTTACCGCCGTGAAAGGGCGGTGTCCTAGGCCTCTAGACGAAAGGGACACATACAGAAATTTGGTGGAGCTAAGCGGGATCGAACCGCTGACCTCTTGCATGCCATGCAAGCGCTCTCCCAGCTGAGCTATAGCCCCACATCAACAACGCTGGCGTTAACCGCTTTGCGTTACAGAACGAGGCGCATTCTATGAGCCTGCCCCAGGAGTGTCAACAATTTTTTCGGCGCAGAGTTTTGATCGGGCAAAAATTAATCTTCATGTGCAAAAACAGCACAATCCTGGCGTAATTACCGAAAAAACAATGAGCTAGCGAAACCACTTTTGCAGGTTAACCTGGCGGCTATACCCTGAGATGACTCGTTATGCTACCCTAGCCTCTAATTCGCATGTACTGCCGGTTTTTTGCCTTCAGGATCAGATGTTATGTACGAAGCATATTATGGATTGAAAGAGCGGCCATTTCAGCTGACGCCGAATCCGCAGTGTTTTTTTGCCAGTAAACTGCATAAACGCGCGTTAGCTTATTTGCAATACGGCCTGAGCCAGGGAGAGGGCTTTATTGTCATCACTGGTGACGTCGGCACCGGCAAAACGACGATCGCCAACCAGTTGCTGGCGAAACTGGACCCGCATCAAATTGTCGCCCGTCAAATCGTCACCTCCAAACTGGAACCGGATGACTTGCTGCGAATGATTTGTTCCGTTTTTCAGCTGCAAGTGAAAGAACATAACAAAGCTACTTATCTCGAAGCCATTTCCGGCTACTTGCAGCTGCTAGCCCAGCAGAAAAAACGCGCCTTGCTGTTAGTGGACGAAGCCCAGAACCTGCCACTGGAGTCCATTGAAGAGCTGCGGATGCTGTCTAATTTTCAGTTGGCGGGCCGGCCGCTGTTACAAAGCTTTTTACTCGGCCAGAATGAACTCAATGCCATCATCCAATCGCCGCACATGGAGCAATTTCGCCAACGGATCATCGCCTCTTCCAACCTGTCGGCACTCAATGTCGAAGATTGTCAGGCTTATATCGAATACCGCATTCAGTCAGCCGGTGGAGCGGCCGGTTTACTGGACAACAGCTGTTTCCCGTTAATTCATCAATTCAGTTCAGGCATTCCGAGAAAGATTAATACCTTAATGGACCGGGTGTTGTTGTACGGTTTTCTGGAAGAGGTAAAGACTTTCACAACTGAGGATATTCGTCAGGTCATTCAGGAAATCAGCGGTGAAGTGGCCAACCACACCCCGCCACCTGTAGCCGCTACGCCTGTGGTTTCGGTGAAACCTGCCGACGCTCCCGCGGCAACTCAGCCTGACCCAACAAACCCATACCATGCCATGTTGTCTGAACTGTCTGGCTTATTGGATAATTCGTTACAGCATAAAATCCGTATGGCGCAGCAACTGGACGAATTATTGACACATCAGCAACAACAGGTGTTGCGTCAGGGTAAAAGGCCTGATGACAACGACGACGGTGCTGCCTCTGCTTAACGCCGAGTAGTCGCGTATAAAAAAACCGCCGGAAGGCGGTTTTTTACTGCTAAAACTTGTACTCGACCCCTATCCAGGCACGGTTTTCCTGATAGTCCCGTGAATCAGAGCCATAATCAACATTGATCCGTTTCAGATTGGCATTTGCAGTCAGACTTTTATTGATTTCCCGTGTCAAGGTCAGGGTCATAGATTTGACGATACCGGTTAAATCACTAAAGCTCTCTACCCCATCCACCTGATAAACCAAATCAGAATAGTCAGTCGATAATGTCACACTATTCCGCGCATTTAACTGCCAGTTTGCCGATACATTAACAAATTTATCGTCTCGTACTGAATTACGCTCAATCAGCTGATCTTTACGCTGACCAAACCTGGCGGCCAGTTTCAACCGGTTAAAATCATAACCGACCAGGTAGGACACGTTACGCCGGACCACCAGAAATTCGCTTAAGTCTGAAGTCGGGTTGCTGATGTTGTAATACTGTTCGCCACGCGCCGGAATATAGTTCGCCGTTGGCGGCTGGAAGCAACTGTCTAAGCCCGGGGTAACACCAGGTGGACAAACAAACAGATTCGTCTCCAAATCCCCTTCGTTCAGCCCCAGTAACGATCCGACAGTATCGCTGACATTCAGCTCCATCCGCAGATGTTTTAACTGATATGAACCTTTAGCCTGCGCAGTGCGACCAAAAAACCGTTTGTCCAGCGAGCCGGAAAGTTTAGTCCGTTTCGACGGGACCAGCTCAAAGGCAGTGCCCAGATATTCTTTGTCGTCTTTGGCATTATTTACTTTGTTGTAAGTAACATTCCACCAGGAGCGGTCGGTAATTTTCCATTCTAAACCGCCACCAACAGACCGGTGATTCCGATATTGGCTGAACACGGATGAACCGCCATCGATATTACTGTTATTTTCAACAGAACCTGTTGCAATCATAGAAACACGCCAAAAGAACGGTACGCCGATTACGCCCTGGGCTCTGCGGTTGTACTGCGATTCGCGGATATCACGGTCAGTCTTGGTAGCCTGTCCATTAAATCCCCAGAAAAATTTGCGGTTTCTGTCTCTGGTTTTTAGTTCAAAAGCACCGGCGAGCACACTGTTATCCAGGCCTACTGCTTCGCCGGTTTCATTATCAAATTCAGATAAACTCACATCGGAAGATGTGCGAGCTGCGTTTACGCTGAAATCCATCACAGCCCAATCAAAACGATCATGGCTATAAACAACTGAGGCGGTTTGTGACTCCACTTTAGCCAGATCTGTTGTTGAGCTGATATGGTCCTGATAACGGGCGGTCGAGCCTGACGCTCTTCTGTTATTCTGCTGTGCGCCAAGCTGCACATCCAACGAATCATTCAGCAAACTGGCACCACCTGTCCAGCGATAACTAAATAAACTCTGGTTGTCGCGTTGAGCATCATCATAAGCAAGATTCTGGCTTTGCAGGTTCAGCGAACTACTCAGCCAGCTGCCGGTATACGCCAGGTTAAGTTCCGGCACCAGCTCATAAGCCATACCTTCATCGGCGTCGGCAGTCTGATTCTTAATGCCGTAGGCATAGACAGCACTGCTGACAGAGGGACTAATTTTTACTTCCGCAATTGCCAGTGCCGGCAGCATGGCAAGCAACAATGGCGCCAGACGCAATGCTGGAAACTTATTACTCCGCATAATAACCGTATCCGTAACCATAGCCTTTATCCCTGCTGTAATGCGCCTTGTTAATTACAAAACCTGTCGCCAGATCAGGTGGTAACATACTGATGGCTTTTTCCAGCTCATTCAGTTTGGTTTTGTTTTCTTCCAGCACAATCACGGCCTGACCACACATCCCTGCCAACACCGATGTTTCGTTTACACCCAATAGCGGTGGCGCATCAAAGATTACGATCCGGTCCGGATAACGCGATGCAAACTCATCAACCAAAGCCGCCATCTTGTCGCTGGCTAACAATTCAGTCGACAAGTGGTGAGGTTTACCTGCCGCAATGAGTTTAAGCCGTTCAACATTGGTACTGTACATAATGTCAGTCACGTCCACCGAGTCAGAACTCAGATAATCTGTCAGCCCGCGCGGCACGCTGATTTCCAGGGTCCTGGATACGTTTGGCCGCAGCACGTCAGCATCAACCAGCAATACAGTTTTGTCCTGCTCCAGCGCGATACTCAGCGCCAGATTCACTGAAGTGAAGGTTTTACCTTCCCCCGGGCGACTGCTGGAGACCAGAATCAGATTCGGGTTTTTCAGACTTGAACTCAAAGGACCGAAGGCATTGTTGATAAGCTTGCGCTTGATCACCCGATACTCTTCGTAAATCAGCTTACGCTCCGTCGCTTTGGCCACAAAGTTCCGCTTTGATAAACTATCTAAATCAATGTTAATAAACTGACTGGCCGTTTTGTTATCTGCCACCGCCGCCTGTGCAGCCTGCGCATTGACGAGCGTATCAGCTGGTTCAGTTACCGGACTTGCTGGTACTGGCTCAGCTGCTGCAGCCTGGCCTAACTTATCCAGTGCTTTTTCAATAGTGCTCATATCAGCCATCCTAAAATCTGTTTCGCTGTAATACCAAATACCAGCTCATTGGTGACCAGCAGGGTATAACAGAGCAGCAGGGCTCCGGAGAGCGCCAGGAAATACAACAGATGTTTTTTGCTTTGCCGTAACAGCACATCTTTTGCTGTATGAGAAACCAGACCAAACACCGGGAAATCCGAAATCGTTTTTAACTGCAGTGCAGAAGTAACGACAGGTTGTAACTGGCTTCTGACCAGCGCCATGGTTAAACCCGCAATAACACCGGCAAGCAGTACCAACGTGTAAAATGCAATACGCGGCGGGCCTGAAGGTTTCATTGGGACACGAGGAGGTTCGATTTCGCGGAACTGAACATCCTGTTGTGACTCATCAGCTTTCTGGCTCAGACTCAGCGCGTCACGCCGGCTCAGTAACTCTTCGTACTTCGATTTGGTCAGCTCATAATCGCGGTTTAAACCAGCGAACCGGGCTTCAATATCAGGAATGACGTTCCGTTGCCGCTCCAGGGTTTCCAGTTTTTCTTCAAAGCTGCGAACCCGGACCTTGGCGGACTCCACCTCATTTTCCAGATTAGAAGTAATGATTTTCAGGTTTTGATAAACCTCATTTACCGAGCCTGAGCTGGCGCTTGGATTACCGCGCGCAGCGGCCTGCATACCGGCGATTTCCTGCTTACGCATTTCCTGTAAAGATGCTAATAAACGTTTGGTTTCTGCCACGTCCGGATGTTGGTCCGTATAGCGGATTAACAACGCGTCCAGCTGATTTTGCAACAGTTTAATCCGCTCATCATAGACAGTCGTCAGGCCTGAAGCACCCGCGGCCGGGTCAGCCGACAGAGGGTCTTCGCCTTTGAGCTGACGGCGTGACGAGTCCAGTTTGCTTTGCAGTTCTTTCAGCGTCAGCCGGGCTTCTTCCAACCGTTCTTTTTCTGATTCAATCCGGCCATAAAAATTGCTGTCTGACATAGGGCCAAGTGCAATCTGTTCCTTTTTGAATTCAGATAACCGACGTTCTGCTTCAACCAGCCGGTTCTCATAATCAGCAATTTGCGTGTCGAGAAACTCTGAGGCCTTTTTCGAACTGGCGACTGAGTCCCCCACCCGGTTCTCGATAAAGGTATTCAGCGTTTCCTGCACGACTTTTAATGCCATTTTCGGTGTGGCATTCGAATATGAAATAACGTAGATATTTTCCCGCCCGGACGAGCTGAGTTTGATGTCGCTTTTCAGTGAATCAATCAACTTTTCATATGCGGCACTGTCAGAAGCATAAATGTCCAAATCTGTCGCTTTGGCGATTTTTTCCAGATTTGGCCGGCTTAACAGCGTACGGGCCATCAATTCGATTTCTTGTTGCGGATTGTCACGTATGGTCAGGCCCTGCAGCACAGGAGCCAACACGGAACGCGTTTCCACAAACAACTTTGCCTCCGCCTGATAGGTCGGAGGCATATTAAAGACAAACAACCAACCAATCGGGCAAATCAGCCAGGCCGTTAATATGACATAACGGCGTCTGAGCCAGATCCCTTGCAGATAAACCAGCAACATCTCCAGCGCAAGGTTTAATTCCTTCATCTAACTACTCCGCAGATGCGCTAATCAGAACCAAGCTTCAGGGATAATAACGATGTCACCAGGTAAGATATCAACGTTTGCTGAAATGTCGCCTTCACGCACCAGATCATCCAGGCGTACGTCATAAGTCATCTGTTTGCCGTTTTTCACGCGGACTAACTTAGCGCCGTTGCCGTTGGCGAAGTCAGTTAAGCCACCAGAGGCAATCATCAGATCCAGCACTGTCATATACTGGCGGTATGGATAAGATTGTGGTTTCGCTGCAGCACCGATGACACGGACCTGCTCACTGAATGGACCAACAAATCCAGACACAGACACAGTGACAACCGGGTCACGGATATATTTAGCCAGAATTTTTTCCATGTCGCGGGCGAACTGTGTTGGCGTTCTGCCAGCAACTGGCACGTCTTCAACCAGTGAAGTACTGATTTTGCCGTCCGGACGGACAATAAATGAACCTGAAAGTTCAGGGTTGCGCCAGACAAAGATAGTGACTGAATCATTAGGGCCAATCAGATAGCTGTATTGGTCTACAGCAGTGGTACGGGCTGGTTGTACTGTGGCGCCTGGCAATTCGTTGGTGCTACATGCTTGTAAACCAAGCAGCATCACAGATCCAACAACTGAGGCAATAGCAGATCTTGCTTTCATTTCTTATACGTCCTTTGTTACTGATGCGATTTTAATATAACTGAAATTTACATTGCTGTGACGGCTGCCATAAAAATTTAATT
>CBFGPY010000157.1:0-6340 GCA_965650755.1 uncultured Chromatiaceae bacterium
CCACCGGTAAGAACTGCGCCAGCGTTCGGGTTGGAGCGATCCCCAGCAATTGGCAAACTGCCTGATACAACATTTCAGTCCCCCGCGCTTTGCCTTCCACACTGTGACCGGCGATATGCGCGGTCGCAATATCGCAATATGGCAGCAGCGCCCGTTCAATGGCAGGCTCGTTTTCCCAGACATCGAGAAACAAAGGCCGGCGCACGCCGGCACGCGCTTGCGCCAACAGCGCCTGGTTATCCACAACTTCACCGCGACAGGCATTAATCAGCGCCGTCGTGGCTGGTAAAGCGGCAAGCCGTTTGGCATCTAATAAATGAAAAGTTGGATAAGCCCCGCCGCGCACCAGCGGCACATGCAAGCTGACCACATCGGCGCTGGCCAATAAGGTATCAAGGTCCAGATGTGGGAAATCTGTCTCTGCCGCACGCAGTGGATCGTTTTGTAGCACGCTGACGCCAAGCGCCTGCAACGCTGCCACCAGCCGTTTGCCGATTTGACCGACGCCGACCACACCGACGGTGAAGTCCGTGAGCGGTTTATCCTGTTGTTCCGCCAGCATAAACAGGCAACTGAACACATATTCCACCACAGACTGGGCATTACAACCCGGCGCATTGGTATGGGTTATGCCGCGCGCCTGCAGATAAGCCAAATCCAGATGGTCAGTGCCGATGGTGGCGGTGCCAACAAAACGCAGATTGGGATTGGCGTCCAGCAGTGCCGCATTGACCTTCGTCACAGAGCGCACCAGCAAAATATCGGCATCAGCCAAATCTGCTGCCTGGACATTGCGACCGGAGAACAATGTCACATCGCCCAAATCGGCGAAAAACTCCCGGGCCAGCGGCATATTGTCATCGGCATAAATTTTCATCGGCAACTCCAATCAGTGCACGGCACATCAGTCAGGCACCAGATACCCGCAGACAAATCTGCCGTCAATTTCCGTGATGCCGCGCATTCTATGTCAGCAGCCGGACCTCCGGCTAGCAAGCAAGAACACAGTCGCGGAAAATTTATTGTTTCCGCTTTTCACTCAATCAGCAAAACTGCAGCATAAACAACAAAGCCACCCGCAGGTGGCTTTGTTTTACATTTGACTCAGTGGTTAGCCGTTAAACTTTTGCATCACCAGCGTGGCATTAGTGCCACCAAAACCAAAGCTATTCGACATTACAGTGTTTAACGTCGCTTTGGTTGGTTTGGTGATGATATTCAGGCCTTCGGCCGCAGCGTCCAGCTCACCGATGTTGATCGAAGGTGCGATAAAGTTATGTTCCATCATCAGCAGAGAATAAATCGCTTCATGCACACCGGCAGCACCCAGAGCGTGGCCGGTCATGGCTTTAGTCGCGCTGATCGCCGGGCTCTTACCGCCGAATACCTGCTGAATAGCCCCCAACTCTTTGACATCACCGACCGGCGTACTGGTACCGTGCGTGTTCAGGTAATCGATTGGTGCTTTCACATCGGCCAGTGCCATTTGCATACAACGCACCGCGCCTTCACCACTTGGCGCCACCATGTCATACCCATCCGAAGTGGCACCGTAACCAACAATTTCAGCATAAATTTTGGCGCCGCGGGCTAAAGCATGTTCCAGCTCTTCGATCACCAGAATGCCGCCACCGCCGGAGATAACAAAACCGTCGCGGTTCGCGTCATAAGTACGTGAAGCCTGAGTTGGCGTTTCATTGTATTTGCTGGACAGAGCGCCCATGGCGTCGAACTCCATCGCTAAGGTCCAGTGCACTTCTTCACCACCACCGGCGAAAATCACGTCTTGCTTGCCCAGCTGGATCAGTTCCACCGCATGGCCGATACAGTGCGCGCTGGTGGCACAGGCAGAGCTAATCGAATAGTTCACGCCTTTGATTTCAAACGGTGTAGCCAGACACGCAGAGCAAGTCGATGACATGGTTTTTGGTACGGCATAAGGGCCAACGCGTTTGACGCCTTTTTCGCGCAGAATGTCGGCCGCTTCAATTTGGGTTTTTGATGAAGCACCGCCAGAGCCCACGACCAAGCCGGTACGTGGATTGGAGACTTGCTCTGGCGTTAAACCGGCATCCTCAATGGCTTGTGCCATCGAGATATACGCATAGGCAGCAGCATCGCCCATAAAACGCAATGCCTTACGGTCAATCAGAGCAGCAGTGTCAATATTGATTTGACCCCAGACCTGAGAACGCAGCCCAAAATCGGCAAATTCCTGCGCAAAGCTGATGCCGGAACGGCCTTCCTGCAAGGAGGCCAATACTTCTGCTTTGTTATTACCGATACTTGAAACTATGCCCAATCCGGTGATTACCGCTCTTTTCATTCTGACTCCAGCGTAAAAAAATAGTGTTCGCGGCCATTGTACGGGCTTTTTCCCGCCAACTGGTCCAATTTCAGCGCACAGTTGTACACTCACCTGCTCACACTATTAGCCGCCAGCATGACAAACAAGTTAAAATGCGCCACTTTGTGCAATTTTTTTCTGATACGGACTTGCTGATGAGTCAGATCCAATCCGCCACGTTAAGTTACAACGAGCAAGGCACACCGGTTTCAAACGTGTTTGACGATGTGTACTTTTCCAATGAAAGTGGTCTCGATGAAACGCAGTTTGTGTTTTTGCACAACAACCAGTTACCGGAACGCTGGCAACAGTTAGCTAAACGCTGTTTTCATGTGATAGAAACCGGCTTTGGCACCGGGCTGAACTTTCTGGTGTGCTGGCAGGCTTTTCGCGAATTTCGTGCGGCGCAGCCCGACGCTATTTGTCAGCAGCTGCATTTTTCCACTTTCGAAAAATTCCCATTAACGCTCAACGATTTGCAGCAGGCCTTAACAGCCTGGCCAAGCTTGCAGCCGCTGGTTGCGGAGTTGTTGGCGCAATATCCGCGGCCTTTTGCCGGCTGTCACCGTCTGCAGTTTGATCAGGGGGCAGTGACGCTTGATCTGTGGCTTGGCGATGTCAGAGATAATCTGCCGGCGCTGCCGGCGCAGAATATTGCTGACGCCTGGTTTCTCGATGGTTTTGCCCCCAGTAAAAACCCGGAAATGTGGCAGGATTTTTTGTTCGAAGGCATGGCCAGGTTAAGCGCTCCTGGCACGACAGTGGCAACTTTCACCAGCGCCGGCATCGTGCGCCGTGGCCTGCAAAGTGCTGGTTTTGTGGTGAAGAAAGTAAAAGGCTTTGGCCGTAAACGCGAAATGGCCGTGGGGGTGATAGCGGAAGAAACTCCGGTTGTCACTGCGACGTCCTGCGAAGATGTCATCACGCTGGTCGGCGGCGGAATTGCAGCCATTTTAACGGCGTTGGCCCTGGTGCAGCGTGGCCGACAGGTGCGTTTGCTGTGTAAAGACCATGGCGTTGCTCAAGGCGCTTCGCACAATCGGCAAGGCGCCTTGTACCCGCAGTTACAAACCAGCTTTAGTCCGGTGTCGCGCTTCCACGCCAGCGCTTATAGCTTTGCCTGCCGGCGCTATCGTGAGTTGGCGCACCAATTTGATTTCCCTCAACAGTTTTGTGGCGTACTGACGTTAGCCTGCACCGAAGCGCTGGCGCTGCGCCAAAGTAAGATCCTGCAGGAAAGCGCCTGGCCGGCTGGTTTTTTTCAGGCGCTGGATGCAACAACGTGCAGCGAAGCAGCCGGGCTCAGCCTGCCTTATGGTGGATTGTTTTACCCCGATGGCGGTTGGGTCGCACCACAGCGCTTTTGTCAGGCGGCGCTTGAATGGCTGTTACAACAGCCTGGTTTTCATTTTTGCGCCAGTACCGAAGTGACGGCAGTGCAGCACGGTGTCAGTGGCTGGCAGCTGTCGACATCCAACGGCCCAATCGACTGCAGTCAGCTGGTACTTTGCAATGGCGTTGATTTGACGCAATTTGCGCCAACCCGGCATTTACCACTGAATCAGGTGCGGGGTCAGGTGTCTCATGTCAGTGCCCCACAGATGGCCGCACTTCGCACCGTGATTTGTCATCAGGGTTATATCACGCCGGCAGATACGGCAGAATTCGCTGAAGAACACTGCGTCGGCGCGACTTTTGACCGGGAGAATCGAAATACCATCACCACTTCAGCAGACGACGCGGCCAATCTGGCGCTGGTCAATACCGTGTTACAGCAACCGGCCTGGTTCGTCGGCGCAACAGTTCAGTCGGCGAAAACCGGCCTGCGCGCTACAGTACCTGACCACTTGCCGATCGCTGGCGAAGTTGCCCCAGGATTATATGTGCTGGGCGGTTTGGGTGCCCGTGGCCTGCTGTTTGCGCCATTATTGGCCGAACATTTAGCCTCTGCATTGTGTCAGCAGCCGTTACCGCTGTCAGATGAGCTGGCACAGCTGGTCGATGCGTCGCGTTTTGATAAGCTGCGTAGGCTATAACCAGCCGCTTGTACGGTGATAGATAAAAAGCCCCGATGTTCAGGGCTTTTTGCGATTTATTGCATGGTGAGTCTGGGAGCTTCTGCCCGCATCAGCTGCACAACAGCCCGCCGGTTGGTTGCGCGGCCACGTAAGGTGTCATTCGGTGCGACGTGGCGCTTCTCGCCAAAGCCCTCAGTACGGATCACTTTTTCATCAATACCGGCACTGACTAAAAACGCTTTTAATGCCTTGGCTCTTTTGCGGGATAACTCCTCGTTGATCCAGCGCCCACCATAACTGTCCGTATAAGTATCAATATCAACCGAAGCTATTGCTTTATCGTGCTTAAGGTATTCGGCAATTTGTTGTAACCGCGCTTCAGATTCCCGCGTCAGCGCATCGCTGTTGCTCTGATAATTGAGCACGGTCAGCGCAATATCATCAAAGGTAAAACGTAATAACCCAGCCATGCAGGCACTGAATTGCTGATATGGCACACCAAAATGGATTGGGTTGAGCTGAGCGGCGATTTTGTCAAAAGGACTGTGCCAGTCGTCAAAATAAAAGGTTGGGCTAAAACCCTGCTCCAGTTCGGTCAGCATGGTCCAGGCTTGCTGCTTAGGCAAATCGCCGTCAAATTGCTTTAACAGCTTCATGTCTGCCAGCGCTTTGGCTTGTTCACCGGCCCGCCAGCTGGGCGGTACTGACAGCACCTCTGCCAGGCTGTAACCATCCGGCTGGCGCTGCATTTTAAGCTGAAACAGCAGATTCGATTCTTTATTGGCGGTGCTGACAAAACGCGCTTCGCCAAACTGCGGGATCGCATGCACCAGCTCACAACGCAGCGCAGTGGCAGTTTTCAACGACCAGGCGGAATTATCCAAAGTGGCAGCATATTGCCGCACATTTTGCCGCATGTCTTGCCGGTTTATTGCCGCTTCACTGGCGCTGTGCAGGACCAGTGCACAGCAGAGAGCACCTAGTTTTATCGCTGTATTCATCATTCAGTGACCAATTAACTGCTTAGGATCCAAGCACTTCGCCTGTAGATCTGTGGATGTTGCTTGCCTGCTTTTTCCTGGAAGTCGCCAGCCACAGCGCCTTTGCTGTCAAAACAAATAGCAAAGCTTATGCCGACGGCAAGACGAGATGCATTTTTTTTGGCATACTGCGGCTCTTTTTTCTGACTGAATGCGGTTCATGAGCCAGACTACCACTTTATTCGCCCAACGTTTTCGTGGCTATTACCCGGTCGTGATCGACGTCGAAACGGCCGGTTTTAATGCGCAGACAGATGCCTTATTAGAAATCGCCGCCTGCACGCTAAAAATGGACGAGCAGGGGTTTCTCAGCATTGATCAGACCGTGCATTTTCATGTGGAACCCTTTGAAGGTGCTGTGCTGAACCCAAGTTCGCTGGCATTTAATGGCATTGACCCCTACAACCCGTTGCGCGGTGCTGTGCATGAACGCGAAGCTCTGACCGAGATGTTTAAAGTGGTGCGAAAAGGCCAGAAAGACGCTGGCTGTCAGCGCGCCGTGCTGGTCGCGCACAATGCCGCCTTTGACCAGGGTTTTGTCAACGCAGCGGTCGAACGCAATAACATCAAACGTTCGCCTTTCCACGCCTTTGTGTCTTTTGACACAACGACTTTGGCCGCACTGGCATTAGGTCAGACGGTACTGGCCAAAGCCTGTCAGGCCGCTGGTATCCCATTTGACGGCAAAGAAGCACATAGTGCGCTGTACGATACTGAGCGTACCGCCGAACTGTTTTGCCATATCGTCAATCGCTGGCAGACGCTTGGCGGCTGGCCTCCCCCCTTTCTGGATACCGACACTGAAGCGCAGGACGCTGAAACCGAATAAGCCTAGGGGCTGTTGATCTTTGGTGGTTAAGTTTTGTTCGAGTTGGCGGCGTTTTGGGCGCGAAACGAGGCGCGTGACATAGTGATTCTATGTGAGCAACGAGTGA
>CBFGPY010000158.1:0-6338 GCA_965650755.1 uncultured Chromatiaceae bacterium
TGGCTGAATTCAGAAACTGTTGCTTGTCGCTGTTTGTCGTGAACGGGTGAAAATTGCCACACCCTGACGGTTCCCGCTCTGTTTTTTCCGTTGCAAAAGCGTCATGCTGGGGTGATTAATCCAAGGAGTGACTGATGCGATACCCTCAACTTAAACTATTTCATAACCCGCAAAGCCGCTCTGCCGGCGTGCGTATTTTGCTGGAAGAACTGGATCTGCCTGCCGAGTTTGAGCTGGTTGACTTTAAAGCGCCGGAAAAAAGCCCGGCACTGATGGCGGCGAACCCGCTTGGCAAAGTACCAACCCTGCTTGCGGATGGCGTGGTGGTGACAGAACAAGTGGCGATTTATCAGTTTCTGGCCGAGCTGAAACCGGACGCGGGTTTAAGCCCGGCAGTCGGTGATGCGCTGCGGGGCCCTTATCTGCGCGCACTGGCATTTTATGGCAGCAGTTTTGAACCAGCGATGATCGACAAAGCGTTGAAACGCGACAGCGGTCAGCCGGGCATGAGCCCATATGGCAATCAGCTGGCGGTTGAGCAATGGGTGCGTAGCCAGCTACAGGCCGGCACCTGGTTTTTGGGCGACCGTTTCACCGCAGTGGATTGCCTGTGGGGCACGGCATTGGGCTGGATGACCCGTTTTGGCCTGATTGAAGCCACAGCGGAAATTGCTGCTTACCTGGAAAGGTTTGCCGCCAGGCCGGCAGTGCAACGCGCCCGGGCTTTAGATCAGGCGCTGCTTGCCGGCAAATAAGGCTTCAGCATAAAAGAGCGCCAATGGCGCCTAGGCTACAAAACCGGGGCATCAAACTGTTCCGGTTCGTCGCTGTACACACAGACATTCCAGTCAGCGGCGAGACCATCTTCTGCCAGACAATAGGTTTGGAAGAACTGTTGGATCTCGGCGCGCTGACAATGCGCTTCAAAGGCTGCCATGTCGGCCCAGATCTCATTAAACACGATCGGAAAGCTGGTACCTGGCGCAAAATCAGACCGGATCTGCCGGGTCACGCGATACTGCAGGCAACCGTCTTCGCGTAATGTATTCGGCTCCAGGCCCTGCAAGACACGGAACAGTTCCGCGGCTTTGCCCGGTTTTGGCTGAAACTGGGCGATGCAATAAACTTTTTTTGACATGACGGGTTCCTTATCGGGACTAAATTCGGCAGGCTAATGCCCGATTAAACTGGTAGGGCCAGCTGGCTGGCGAAAAGCGGGGAAATTTACCATGAAGTTTCAGCATGTGATGCAACAATTCGCCGGAAATGCGGCTGATGAGCGACTGATAGAGGTGCCGGCGCACTGGGGCCAGGGCCGCGCGGTGTTTGGGGGGATGGCGGCAGCGCTGGCAATGTCACATCTGCAGGGCGCCATTGCGGCCGATATTCCGCTGCGCTCCGTGTCAGTATCTTTTGTTGCACCACTGAACAGCGGTGAAGCTGTGGTGCGGCGGCGTATTTTGCGTCAGGGCAAGTCGGTGGTGCAGGCACAGGTTGAGATTGAACAGGCCGGTCAGGTGGTGTTAGCGGCGCTGGCCAGTTTTGGTGCGCCGCGGCCGTCACAGCTCAGTGTCAGCGCCGTCGCTGCGCCGGCATGGTCAACTGCGGGCATCCGTTTACCGGACAGCGAAATGGCGCCGGAATTTACCCGCCATTTTGATTATCAAATTCAGCAAGGCAACGCGCCTTTTAGCGGCGGCAAAAGCCGCACTCTGGGCGGCGCTATCCGCTTTCGCGGTGAATTTAGCGAGACAGTCGGCGTGCCGGAGTTGCTGGCGCTGGTCGACGCCTGGCCACCGGTTAGTCTTGGATTGATGTCAGGCCCGGCACCGGCCAGTTCCCTGACCTGGACGCTGGAGTTATTGCCACAGGCCGGTACTTTCAACGGTAGTGAGTGGTGGAGTTACCTGGCCAATATTGAACATGGTGCTGACGGGTATCACCATATCGAAGCCAAATGCTGGGCACCGGATGGCTCATTAATCGCCATCAGCCGCCAAACTGTGACTGTATTTGCCTGAACCCCGTTTAATACAATACAGCGTCGCTAAGGCGCTGAATTTGTTATGCTATGCAGCGTTTTCATGGAGGAAGTTATGACGCTGATTGCATTTGTCATGCTGGCTCTGGCGCTGCTGACACCCGGATTTCAACGGCAGTTTCAGTCCATGTCTGTGCCTGTGTGGTCTTTGGCTTTTGCTGTGCTGGCATTAGGTCTGGCCTGGCAGGCACAAGTGGTCACACTCAGTGCCGCGGCCTTGCTGTTCCTGCAAGCCATGCTGGCGCTTTGGCTGACGACAGGCCCTACACCCCGCTGGTTAACAGTTTGCGGTTGGGTGCTGCTGGTTTTGTTCGCGCTGGCAACCGCTTTGCACTGGTTGCCTGGCATCCGCAATCCTTTGTTGGTGGATGCAGCGCAACTGACTCCTGACGCTATTCCTTATACGCTGTACGCCAATTTCGACAAAGGCTGGGCCGGCTGGTGCCTGCTGTTGGCGCTGTGGCCCACGCAGCAACCAGGCGATTTATGGCTGCGTTACCGGCGTGGTTTTTGGCCGGTATTGCCGCTGACGGTGACCGCGGCTCTGGGCCTGGCGCTGGGTTTTGGCCTGGTGCAGCCTGCGCTGAAACTGCCGGAATTTTGGCTCAGTTTTATCGCCTGTAACCTTCTGCTGACTTGTGTGGCGGAAGAGGCTTTGTTTCGAGGCTTGTTGCAACGGCCGCTGCGCGATGCTCTGCAAGGGCGAGGCGTGCGCGAAGCTGCTGCCGCCTGGTTGGCCATCTCGCTAGTCAGCATATTGTTTGGTCTGGTCCATCTTGCCGGCGGCTGGGCTTATGCCTGTGTCGCGACCATCACCAGCCTGGGTTACGGCTGGGCTTATCAGCGCAGTGGCCGGCTTGAAGTCGCGGTGCTGACCCATTTTGCCGTGAACCTGCTGCATTTTTTCCTGCTGACTTATCCGATGCTGCGCTGAAGCCTGAGCTTCAGGTATCATCGGGGTTTTGCTCCGTCTCTGACAGGGAATTTCCGGCTGATGTTACGCATGCTGCATACTTCCGACTGGCATTTAGGCCAGTTTTTTATCGGTAAAAGCCGTGAGGCAGAACACCGGGCCTTTTTCGGCTGGTTGCGTGACACCATCGAGGCGCAGCAGATTGATGTGCTGCTGGTCGCCGGCGATATTTTTGATACCACCACGCCGCCCAGTTACGCCCGTGAGTTGTATCACCAGCTGATTGTCGACCTGCAACCGCTTGGTGTGCAGCTGGTGTTACTCGGCGGCAATCACGATTCAGTTGCGGTATTAAAAGAAAGCGCCGAGTTGCTGCGTTGCCTCAATACCACTGTGGTACCGGGTTATGTCAGTGACCCGGCTCAGCATGTGCTGGTGCTGAAAAACCGCGACGGTGCACCAGCGGCGGTACTGGCGGCAGTGCCGTTTTTACGCCCGCGCGATTTGTCACAGCGCGCTGATTTTCGTAGCAGCAGTGGTGTTGATGGAGCCGACAAACAGCTGCAATTACAACAGCAAATCAGCCAGGTTTATCAGGAACTTTATCAGGCGGCACAGCAGCAAGCCGAAACCTTAGCGCCTGGTGCGTCTTTACCGCTGATTGCCACCGGCCACTTAACCACAGTCGGTGCCAGCAGCACTGAGTCGGTGCGGGAGATTTACATCGGTACGCTGGATGCGTTGCCGGTCAGTGCCTTTCCGCCTTTTGCCTATGTGGCGCTTGGCCATATCCATCAGGCACAAAAAGTCGGCGGCAGCGATTTTATCCGTTACAGCGGCTCGCCGCTGGCACTCAGTTTTGATGAAGCGCGCCAGCAGAAATATTGTCTGCAAATCACACTGGATACCGGCACAGTGCAGGTAGATACATTGCCTTTACCGCGTTTTCAGCCGCTGTTGTCAGTTAAATCGGATCTGACCAGCCTGCCGGCCTTGTTAGCACCGGAGCTACAAAACTTGGCCGACGGCCAGCGGTTATGGCTGGAGCTGGTGCTGATCGGCGACAGCGCTTTGTTATCCGACATACAGCTGCAGCTGGAACAAATTTTAGCGCCATTGCCGGTCGATTTATTGCGGCTGCGCCGCGAGCGGCCACAGGCAGCAGGTGAGATCGCCGACAGTGGCCTGAGCCTGCAGGAACTGACGCCGGCCGATGTATTTGCCGCCCGGTTAGCGCAGGAAGAGTTGTCTGACGATTTGCAGCAGCGAATGGTGCAGCTGCATCAACAAGCGCTGGAATTGCTGCAACAGGCAGAAGCAGAGGAGCAACCCTGATGCGGATCTTGTCAGTGCGGCTACAAAACCTGAATTCTTTGCGTGGCGAATGGACTGTGGATTTCCGCGACCCGGCTTTTGCCCAAAGTAACTTATTTGCCATCACAGGCCCGACCGGCGCCGGCAAAAGTACGCTGCTGGATGCGATTTGTCTGGCGCTGTATCACCAGACGCCGCGCTTAAAAGTACTCAGCCAGACCAGCAACGAACTGATGAGCCGCCATACCGCCGAATGTCTGGCAGAAGTGGAGTTCTCGGTGCGCGACCAGCAATACCGCGCTTTCTGGAGTCAACGCCGTTCGCGCGGTGCCGTCGATGGCAATCTGCAGGCAGCGAAAGTCGAGCTGGCGAAGGCAGATGGTGAGATCCTCACCGATAAATCCAATGAAAAACTCAAACTGACGGAACAGCTGACTGGTCTCGATTTCGCCCGCTTTACCCGCTCTATGTTGTTGTCGCAGGGCAATTTCGCGGCATTTTTAAATGCCAGCGCCAATGAGCGGGCGGAACTGCTGGAAGAGCTGACCGGTACCGAAATTTATGGCCAGCTGTCGGTGCAGGTGTTTGAGCAATGCCGCACGCTGAAACAGCAGCAGGAAGTGCTGCAGGCGCAGCTGCAGGGCATCACGTTATTATCCGCAGAGCAGCTTGCGCTGCTCGAACAGCAGCAACAACAGTTACTGACGGAGCATCAACACAGCCAGCAAGCGCTGGAGCAGCTGCGCCAGGCACAACAGTGGCAACAGCAGCTGGCGCAAAGTCAGGCACAGCAGCAACAGGCCAGTGCACAGCTCGAAGCGGCACAGACGCAGGCTGAAGCCGGTAAAGTCGGGCTGGCCAAGCTGGCGCTGCATCAGCAGGTGCTGCAGCTGCGGCCAGTGTATCAACAGCTGCTGCAGCTGCGGGAGCAACGTGGTCAGGCTGAGCAGGAACTGCAGACTACGCAGCAACAACTACAGCAGTTGTATCCGTTATTTGCTGCCGGCCGGGTTATGGGTCTGGCAGACAGTCAGCAACAATGTCAGGCGCTGCAGCACCAGCTGCAACAACAGGACAACAACCTGCAGCAGTTCAGCACAATGCTCAGTACTTTGCCGGACCCGACCAGGCTGGCGGCGCAACTGGCACAGCAGCAAGCGGGCATCGAAACCGTGCAGCGTCAGCAGCAGGAATTACAGGCGCTGCAACAACAGCAACCTGCGCTGGAACAACAATTACAGGACTGTGTGGCTGAGGCCGAACAGCTGAAAACCACTTTGCCACAGGCCGAAGCTCTGCTGGCTCAGGCGCAGCAGCAGGCAACGCAGCTTGCCGCACAGCTACAGGCGTTAGCGCCGGCACAGATCCAGCAACAACTGCAGGTGTTACACCCGCAACTGCAACAACTGCAACAAGCCGCGCTACAGGCAGCGCAGGGTTGGCAACTGCAACAGCAATTGGCGGCGCTTGGCATTGAACAGGCCGAGTTACAGCCACAACTAGCGGAAAAACGCCTGCAATACAAAGCGCTGCAGGCGGTATTGCAAGACAAAGAAACCATTCTGGCGCAGCAACAGCTTATCAAGCAGCTCAGTGAATACCGGGCCACTCTGAAGGCCGGCGAAGCCTGTCCATTATGTGGCAGCGCAGAACATCCGGCGGTGACGCATTATCAGCAGCTGGAGCCGACAGCTCAGCAACAACAGGTGCAGCAGCTGCGGCAGCAACTGGAGCAGCTCAGTAACGACGGTGCGGCGTTCAGTGCGCGGCTGCAGGCGCTGACCCAACAACAACAGCAGTTACAGCAGCAGCTGAACAGCCTGCTAAACGGCCTGACCGCAGTGCAGCAACAGTGGTTCACGCAAGGAACCGGCATCGAGTTCAGCAATGCAGTGACTGAATTACAGCAGCAAATCAGAGCCTTACAACAGCAAGCCGATCAGGCGCAACAGCTGCAGGCGCAACAGCTTGCGAAGCAAACAGAAGTACAGCAGGCGCAGCAACAGCTGCAACAGGGCCAGACAGCGCTGGAGTTGCAACGGCAGCGCTACAAACAGCTGCAACAGCAGC
>CBFGPY010000159.1:0-6313 GCA_965650755.1 uncultured Chromatiaceae bacterium
GGTCGATGTTGAAGTCGAAGCCGATGAGGCAGACGACTCCGAAGAGTAAAACAAAAGGCACCTGCGGGTGCCTTTTTTCTGTCTGCGGGTTTCTGCCAGGCGAAAAATGCGATACAGTGAGCCTCACAAAAAGAGCCATCCAGATGGCGAAAATTGCTGCAGTGCCGGTACTTCGATAACAATAAAACCGCATGATCCTGCCGCCAGGTCTTTAGCCGCTTTAATCCGCGAATTTTGTTTTGACGCAATGAGGTAAAAATGACGACCTATAACTTTTGTGCCGGTCCGGCGATGTTGCCGGTAGAAGTGATGCAGCAAGCACAGGAAGAGCTGATCAACTGGCATGGCCGGGGTTGTTCCATTATGGAAATGAGCCATCGTGGCAAAGATTTTATCAAAGTGGCTGCTGAGGCTGAGCAGGACTTACGTGATTTATTGCAAGTGCCGGCCAATTATAAAGTGCTGTTTATGCATGGTGGCGGTCGTGGCCAGTTTTCCGCAGTGCCGCTGAACCTGCTTAAAGCCGGTCAGAGCGCGGACTATATTGTTTCCGGTGCCTGGTCTAAAGCTGCTGCTGAAGAAGCGCATAAATTTGGCACTATTGCTGTTCAGAGTATTGCCCGGAAAACTGAAGACGGCCTGCGCAGCCTCAAAGCTGCTGCGGACTGGCATCTGGGTGATAAATCTGCATTTGTGCATTTCTGCCCGAATGAGACCGTCGATGGCCTTGAATTTACCGATTTACCTGCGACATCAGCGCCGCTGGTTGCTGATTTATCCTCAACGATTCTGTCCCGTCCCATCGATGTCAGTCGTTATGGCGTGATCTACGCTGGTGCACAGAAAAATATCGGTCCTTCAGGCCTCACGCTGGCCCTGGTGCGGGAAGACCTGTTGCCACCAGCCGGTGCGCCAATTCCTGCGGTGCTGGACTATCGTCTGGCCGCCGAAAACGATTCAATGTTTAACACACCGCCGACTTATGCCTGGTATCTGGCGGGCTTAGTATTCAAATGGCTGAAGCGTCAGGGTGGCGTTGAAGCCATGGGCAAACTGAATCAGCTCAAAGCGCAAACGCTTTACAACTACGTCGACCAAAGCGATTTTTATCGCAATGATGTGGATACGCGTTACCGCTCCTGGATGAATGTACCGTTTCTATTGGCCGATGAGCGCTTAAACGACAAATTTGTCGCTGATGCCGAAGCAAATGGCCTGCTGGCATTAAAAGGCCATCGCATGGTCGGTGGTATGCGCGCCAGTCTTTACAATGCAATGCCATTGGAAGGTGTACAGACGTTGGTGACTTTCATGCGTGAATTCGAGCGGGTGAACGGCTGATGAAGACCTTAACTCTGCAAAAAATCAACGGCGTGCAAGGCACAGTGCATTTACCGGGCTCAAAAAGTATCTCCAACCGGGTGTTGTTGCTGGCTGCGCTGGCGCAAGGTGAAACCCGCATCAGTAATCTGCTGCACAGCGACGACATCGAACATATGCTCAATGCACTCACTTCCTTGGGCGTGTCATTTCAGCTGTCAGAATGTAAAAGTAAATGTGTGGTTCAGGGCCTCGGTGGGTTATTCAAGCATCCTGCGCCGCTGGAACTTTTTCTGGGGAATGCCGGCACCGCGATGCGACCATTAACAGCCGCGCTGGCCGCTTCCAATGTCAACGTCACGCTGACAGGCGAACCGCGGATGTACGAAAGACCTATCGGGCATTTAGTCGACGCGCTGCGCCAGTTGGATGCCGATATCAGCTATTTGCAGCAGGAGGGGTTTCCGCCGCTGCAGATCCGCGGCAAAGCTCTGAATGGCGGCACTATCAAAATAGATGGCAGTATCTCCAGTCAGTTTTTGACCGCTGTGCTGATGGTCGCTCCGTTACTCGACGCGGACAGTGAAATCGACATCGTCGGTGAGCTGGTATCTAAGCCTTACATTGATATCACGTTAGCGCTGATGAACCGATTTGGCGTGAGCGTCGAGAACCAGAATTATCAGAAATTTGTCATCGCTGGCCGGCAACAATATCAGTCACCTGGCGATTGGCTGGTTGAGGGCGACGCGTCTTCTGCCAGTTATTTCCTTGCCGCAGCTGCGATAGGCGGCAGTATCAAAGTGACAGGCATTGGTAAACATGCGGTTCAGGGCGACATTCGCTTTGCTGATGCACTTGAAGCGATGGGCGCAACTGTGGAATGGGGCGACGATTATATTTCGGTTACGCGGAACCAGTTAAATGGTATTGACCGGGACTACAACGCTATTCCGGATGCAGCGATGACCATTGCAACGACGGCGTTATTCGCTAAAGGGCCGACGTTAATCCGTAACGTCTATAACTGGCGGGTGAAAGAAACCGATCGCTTGCACGCGATGGCGACAGAGCTGCGCAAAGTTGGTGCCGAAGTTGAAGAAGGTGAAGATTACCTGAAAGTGACACCACCGGCTGTGATAAAGCACGCCAGTATCGCCACTTATAATGACCATCGCATGGCGATGTGTTTCTCGATGCTGGCTTTCGCTGATTGTGGTGTGACTATCGAAGATCCAGATTGCACGCGCAAAACTTTTCCGCAGTATTTTGAAGTGTTTAGCAGCTTAGCAAACTAAAACGCGTAACTAATATAAAGTGATGCTAAGGCGCGGTTTTTCTTAGAGAAACCGCGCTTTTTTTAACATTTGTCTGTATAATGCCGGCCTTTAGTGGTTTTACCAGTTATCTGGAGGCAGCATGCAGAGTATTCCGGTCATCACGATTGACGGCCCCGGCGGTTCCGGTAAAGGCACTATTTGCCGGCTGGTCGCCCAACAACTGGGCTGGCATCTGCTCGACAGCGGTGCAATTTACCGCGTACTGGCGCTGGCAGCTATTCATCACGACATCGCTGCCGATGACGAAGAAGCTCTGCAACCACTGGCTGCACACCTCGATGTTCAATTCACTTCCGACGACAGTGGTAATGTCCGTATCACGCTGGAAGGCGAAAACGTTACTCATACTATCCGCACCGAAGAGGTCGGCTCAGTCGCTTCTAAAATTGCCTCATTGCCACGCGTCCGGGAAGCTTTATTACGCCGTCAGCGTGCCTTTCGTGAAGCGCCGGGTTTAGTGGCTGATGGCCGCGATATGGGCACTGTGGTTTTCCCAGGTGCAGAGGTCAAAATATTCCTGACAGCCGCGGCCGAAGAGCGCGCCAGACGGCGTTATTTAGAGTTGAAACAAAAGGGCCATGATGTTAACATCGGCGACCTTTTGAGCGAAATTCAGGCAAGGGACGAGCGCGATATGAATCGTGCTGTGGCGCCGCTGAAACCGGCCGCTGATGCGTACCTGCTGGATTCGACCAATAAATCTATTGAACAAGTGTTGGCAGAAGTCCTGAGCTTCATGAAGAAGCAGTTGAACCAGGCCTGACATTACTTTGGACAGCCGCAGACATGGATGCCTCGCGGTAAATTAAGCAACCCCACCCAATATGGACCTAAGGTGGAGCAACTAACCGAAACAGTGAAAAATGACTGAAAATTTTGCACAATTATTTGAGGAAAGCCTCAAGACTATCGAAACTCGCCCAGGTTCAATCGTTAAGGGCACCATCGTAGCAATCCACAAAGACGTAGTACTGGTTGACGCCGGTCTGAAATCTGAAGCTGCGATCCCGGTTGAACAATTCAAAAACCTGGCTGGCGAAGTTGAAGTGAACGTTGGTGACATCATCGACGTAGCTCTGGACGCAGTTGAAGATGGTTTCGGTGAGACATTACTGTCTCGCGAAAAAGCCAAACGTCACGAGTCCTGGGTACGCCTGGAAAAAGCCTGTGAAGAAAAAGCTACCGTTATCGGTGTTATCACTGGCAAAGTTAAAGGCGGTTTCACTGTCGAAGTTGACGGTATCCGTGCATTCCTGCCTGGTTCATTAGTCGATGTCCGTCCAGTACGTGACACGCTGCACTTAGAACACAAAGAACTTGAGTTCAAAGTCATCAAATTAGATCAGAAGCGTAACAACGTTGTGGTTTCTCGCCGCGCTGTTATCGAATCTGAAAGCTCAGCTGAGCGCGATACTCTGCTGCAAAACCTGGAAGAAGGCATGGAAGTCAAAGGTATCGTTAAGAACCTGACTGACTACGGTGCATTCGTTGACCTGGGTGGCGTAGACGGCTTACTGCACATCACTGACATGGCTTGGAAACGCGTTAAGCACCCAAGCGAAATCGTCAATGTTGGCGACGAGATCCCAGTAAAAGTTCTGAAGTTCGACCGCGAGAAGCAACGTGTTTCTCTGGGCCTGAAACAGATGGGCGAAGATCCATGGGCAGCTATCGCTTCTCGTTACCCAGAAGGTGCTCGCATCACTGGTCGTGTAACCAACCTGACAGATTACGGCTGCTTCGTTGAAATCGAAGAAGGCGTTGAAGGTCTGGTACACGTTTCAGAAATGGACTGGACCAACAAAAACATCCACCCATCTAAAGTTGTTAACTTAGGTGATTCAGTGGAAGTGATGGTTCTGGAAATCGACGAAGAACGTCGTCGTATTTCTTTAGGCCTGAAACAGTGCAAAGCCAACCCATGGGAAGAGTTTGCCAAAGGCTTCAACAAAGGTGACCGCGTTTCCGGTAAGATCAAGTCAATCACTGACTTCGGTATCTTCATCGGTCTGGACGGCGGCATCGACGGCCTGGTTCACCTGTCAGACATCAGCTGGAATTCAACTGGCGAAGACGCCGTACGTGAATTCAAGAAAGGCGACGAAGTGTCTGCCGTTGTTCTGCAAGTTGACCCAGAGCGCGAGCGTATCTCTTTAGGCATCAAGCAATTAGACGAAGATCCATTCAACGGCTATCTTGCTGATAACAAAAAAGGTGCTATCGTTAAAGGCGAAGTAACTGCAGTTGACGCGAAAGGCGCAACCGTATTACTGGAAGGCGGCGTAGAAGGTTATGTTCGCGTTTCTGATATCGCTCGTGAGCGTATCGAAGATGCAACTACTGCGCTGAAAGTCGGTGAAGAAGTTGAAGCTCGTCTGATGGGTGTTGACCGCAAAAACCGCGTGATCAGCCTGTCAATCAAAGCCAAGTTCGAAGCTGAAGAGAAAGAAGCGTTAGAATCAATCAAGCAGGACGATTCTGCTTTTGGTGGTAACGCAATGGCTGAAGCATTCAAAGCGGCTCAGAAATCTGAGTAATTGATGCAAGCCGGTCGGTTGGGGCATTTGCCTCAACCGGCATTTTCCAGCAACAGTGTAAGCGGAGTCCTTATGACCAAATCTGAGTTGATCGAAAAGTTAGCAACTGATTTTCCTCATATCCAGGTAAAAGATGTTGAATCCGCCGTCAAAGAAATTCTCGAACAAATGGCTGGTTCTCTTGCTGCCAATGAGCGCATTGAGATCCGCGGCTTCGGTAGTTTCTCCTTACACTTCAGAGCCCCACGGGTAGGTCGCAATCCGAAAACCGGCGACAAAGTTGAACTTGACGGTAAATACGTCCCGCATTTTAAACCAGGTAAAGAATTACGCGACCGCGTTAAAGAAAATACCTGAGTCTTGTCCACGCTGATACAGCGACGGTGCTAACGGAGCCGAGTTTGAGAAAGCTGATTTTTTTCCTGTGTTTTTCTGTGCTCATCCTGATTGGTCTGTTTTTCGGCTCAATCAACCAGCAAGTCGCTGAATTAAATTATTTTATTGCCAAAGCTGAGCTGCGGGTTGTCGATATAGCCCTGTTGTTTTTGTTGCTCGGCTTTGCCATTGGTCTGAGCTTGTCTCTGACGATTCTGGTGAAGTTGCGTACCAAACGTTGGATTAACCGGGCGATGAGCAAGACCTGAACTTATGCTTGAACTGCTATTTCTGTTGTTGCCTGTCGCCGCCGCTTATGGCTGGTTTTTTGGCCGCAACAGTCTGCGGCAGGAAGAGCTGAAAAACAAAGCTAACGTCGCGAAAAACCTGTCCTCCGGGTTAAATTTCCTGTTGACCGATCAGGAAGACAAAGCCATCGAGCAGTTATTGCAATTGCTGGATATCGAAGCGGCGACTATAGACACCTATCTGGCACTTGCCAATTTGTTCCGGCGCAAAGGCGACTGGGATAAAGCTATTCGTATTCATGAAAAACTACACCAGTTGAAGCTACCAAAAGCTCAGGCTCAGCAAATTCAGCTGGAATTAGCAAAAGACTATTTCTCAGCCGGTTTGTATGACCGCGCTGAAAGCCTGCTACGGAAGCTGGTTGATAGCGATCCGCTGCAGGAAACTGCGTTAAAACAATTGTTTGCGATTTTTGTTGTAACGCATGACTGG
>CBFGPY010000160.1:0-6309 GCA_965650755.1 uncultured Chromatiaceae bacterium
TGTGCTGCTGCTGTTGCCATTCCTGCTGTTGCTGCTGCAAGGCGTCGACTTCGGCCTGTAACTGTTGCTGCGCCTGCAGCGCCTGTTGTTGGGCGTCAAACTGACTGCTGGTCTCAGCCAGTTGCTGCCGCAGCAGGCTGACAGACTGCAGCAAGTCATCGCGCTCTGCCTTCAACACCTGCTGCTCTTGTTGCATCAGACCAAATTCCTGCTGCATTTGTTGCAGGTGCACCAGTTGCGCCTGTAGTTGTTGCCGGTCCTGCCGGGCGGTATCACGCTCCGAACTGACGGTCTCCAACTGTTGCTGTACCCTGAGCTGCTCTTGCTGCAGTTGCTCTGACTGTAGTTGTAGCTCCCGCAGTGCCTGTTGGTCCTGCTGCGCTTGCTGCAAACTGCTTTGTAATGCTGCAAGTTCAGTCTGTTGTTGCTCGTTGACCAGAGACAGCGCCTGAAGCTGTTCGGCCTGTTGTTGCAGTCGCTCACTGTCACTGACTGCCACGACTAACTGCTGTTCCAGCTGTCGGCGCTGCGCCTCGGCAGTGTCCAGTTGCTGCAGCTGCGTGTGTAATTGTTGCTGCAGCTGCTGATCAGCGTCAGTCATTTGCTGCAATTGCTGGCGTAACTGATTCAGTTGCGTCAGCTGCTGGGATGCGGCGGTTTCAGCTGCTGCGAGACTGGCCCGGACTTCGGTCAATTCAGTTTGTAAAGCAACAAGCTCCTGGGATCTGGCGCTTTGGCCTTGCTGTTCGGATTGTTGCAACTGGTCCTGCGCTGCGGTTAACTGCTGCTGAAGTTGCTGCTGTTGTTGTAATGCAGTACTCAGCTGCTGTTCCTGCTGTACCAATTGTTGCTGCAACGACAAGCCCTGCAGCTTCTCCTGACGGAATTCGTCCTGACTAAGCCGCAACTGATCGGCCAGCCGGCGCATTGCGGCCAGGGCTTCATCACGTTCATCCAGTGCCGTTTTATTTTGCGTTTGCGTCTGGCTCAGTGCCGCGTCACTCTGTTCTATCTGCTGCCGCGCCGCTTCAAGCTGCTGGCGCAGTTGCTGGACTTCGGTCTCCAGTGCAGCCAGTTCCGGCGCCGCCTGCTGCGCCAGCTGCAGTTGTTGTTGGTCCTGCCATTGCCGCTGCTGTTGCTGCATTTGCTTTGCCAGTAAGCCCAGCTGAGTTTTAAGCTGTTGTTCTGCCTGTTCCAGCCACTGCTGAATCACTGGATCCTGTTGCATCACTTAGTCCCACTTAAAATAATGACCAATGCCATTTAACAACATTTGCACTGAAATGATAACCAGAATCATCCCCATCAGCCGCTCCATTGCGGTCAGACCACGCTCACCCAACACCCGGTGCAACACCGGTGCAAATAGCAGTATTGCAGAACTGACCAGCCAGGCACCTAACAACGCCAGCGTCCAGTCAATCATCTGACCCGGCTGCTGATTGGCCAGCAAAATCAATGCGGCTAAAATCGACGGACCGGCAATCATCGGCACGGCCAGTGGAAATAAAAATGGCTCTTCGCCTTCCTTGAGGCCAATCACGCCGCCTTCCTGTGGGAAAATCATCCTCAGCGCAATCAAAAACAAGATGATGCCGCCTGCGATACTGACCGCTTCCTCTTTGACACCGAGCACACTGAGGAACGCCTGCCCGCCATATAAAAACAGCAGCAGTATCACTAAAGATAACAACAGCTCGCGCACCAGCACTTTCATCCGGCGTTCGGCTTTGATGTTTTTTAAGATAGCGACCACGATCGGCAGATTACCCAGCGGGTCCATAATCAGAAACAAGGTGAGCATCGCGCTCCACAAATCAACCGCCATGCGAATTTCCCTGTGTTGTGTTGCAGAAGTCCTGAGTATGATCAAAAACTTGCACTGCTGCAGCTGTTTTCGCACTATGCAGGATAGCGGCGCAGCATCCGCCGGTTCAGGAGCCAGATCATGATGACCATCACCACCCCTGCTTTGTTATTTCCGGCCATTTCTTTGTTGTTACTGGCTTATACCAACCGTTTTCTGGTGCTGGCGCAGCTCATCCGGCAACTGAATAACCGCGAAGGTGACCAGGTGCGGGACCTGGCAAAACGCCAGATTGAAAATTTACGTCAGCGTATCGTGCTCATCCGCTCGATGCAGCGCTGGGGCGTGATCAGTTTTATTCTCTGCACCCTATCGATGTTTACTTTGTTTATGCAATGGGACCTGGCCGGACAATGGTTTTTTGGTGCCAGCCTGGCCAGTCTGGTGCTGAGTCTGACCGTGTCTTTGTACGAAATTCAGATCTCCTGTAATGCGATTAATATCGAACTGGAATCGCTTGAAGCCGCTGACCGGCAGAATTGACAAGGCCAATCGCGGAGGATTTTTTTGACAGGCCTGCTACATTCAAAGCTGTGGTTGATTGAACCGACTTTCAGGCTGCCTTTATGTCGAATCAGGATTTTCTGTTTGGTGCCGATCAGGATTTTCCGCTCCATGCTGAGACAACTCATACTTTAGCGCCAGCGGAGCCCTGGCTGGTATTGATTGTTGATGATGACGAAAGTATTCATCAAATCACCAATCTGGTGCTGAAAGGTTTTCAGTTTGAAGGCCGCCCCTTGCAATTATTGCATGCATACAGTGCCAAAGCCGCCCTGTTAGTTCTGGAACAACATCAGCATATCGCAGTGGCTATTGTGGATGTGGTGATGGAGTCCAACCATGCCGGTTTGGATTTAGTCAAAACCATCCGCAGTGATTTAAAGAATCATCAAATCCGCCTCATTCTGCGCACCGGTCAGCCAGGCGAAGCGCCGGAAGAGCATGTGATCCGCGATTACGACATCAACGACTACAAAAACAAAACTGAAGTCACCGCGATTAAACTGAAAACCCTGCTGTATTCGGCACTGCGTTCTTACCGTGACATTTGTATTATTGAAAACAACAAAAAAGGCCTGGAACGGGTAATTGCCTCCACTGTCAGTTTTCTGGAATGTGACAGCCTGCAGGAGTTTGCGTCGATTATTTTGGGCCAGGCCGCCAGTTTACTCGGTCTGGAACATTCACAAATCTTCTGCTGCGCTGCCACCGGCGACCCGCGCCAGCAACAGTTGTCGCTCGATATCATCGCTGCATCCGGCCACGCCACAGGCCCGGGGTTTCAACTGCCTGAAGACGTCGAAGCAAAACTGGCGCAGGTCCATCAGCTGAAGCGCTCTTATCATGGTGAGGATTATTTTGTTGGTTACTTCACCACCAACCGTGGCCTGGAAAATTTTCTTTATGTCAGTAAAGACAGCAAATTTGACCAGATTGACCATCACTTATTAAGTTATTTTGCCAGCAACATCGCGGTGGCTTACGAAAACGTGCGACTGCGCGAACTGATCAAAGAGAGTCAGCGTGAACTGTCGTACATCCTCGGCGAAGCGGTAGAAAAACGCTCGAAAGAAACCGGCAGTCATGTGAAACGGGTGGCGAATTTCAGCCATTTACTCGCGGTTAAATATGGTTTGTCTGGCTACGACGCCGAGAAAATCAAACTGGCGTCGCCGCTGCATGACGTCGGTAAAATCGCCATCCCGGATTACATCCTGAATAAACCCGGGAAACACGATGCTGACGAATGGGCCATCATGCGGACTCATGCCGAGGTCGGCCATCAGATCTTACAAAAATCGCAAAATGAAATTCTGCAATATGGCGCCGTCATTGCGCACGAACACCACGAACGCTGGGATGGCATGGGCTATCCACGCGGGCTCAAAGGCGAAGAAATTCATATTGCCGGCCGCATCACGGCGCTGGCAGACGTGTTTGATGCACTCGCCAGCGAGCGTTGCTATAAACCAGCCTGGCCTATGCCCAAAGTTGTGCAGTATCTGCATGAGCAAAAAGGCGCTCAGTTCGACCCGGTGCTGACCGACATTTTACTCAGTCACCTCGATGAATTTCTGGCGATCCGCGACGCCTTCCCGGACGAAGAATCCCAACAATAACCCAACACAAGCAGCCTGTTCAGGCCGCAGGTGCGGATCGTTCAGTTTGCTGGTAACGCTGAATAAACCCTGCGCAAGAAACAGCCGGGTCCAGCTGCTGAATCGACAACGTCAGCTCCCCCACTGTCAGGCCGAATTTATGTAAGGTCGAGCGATTCACCAGCTGCTGTGGCGTGACCAGATACAGCCAGTCTTTGACCGCCACATCAATAGCGCCGTCGGTCTGCGGTATCCGCAACACATATTCCCAATACAGCGTATTCCCGGCGATGCGGCCTGACGCCTGGCCGATCACATCTTCAGCGCTGCCGCTGATCTCGCCATTCTCAGCCACTTGTAATTGCCAGTGACGTTTGTCAGTGCGGCCATCGCTGTACTGAAAAATCTCATACAAGTCCCCACGATTGCCTTGCCACTGACCACAGAGCTCGGCGGAAAAATGCAGCGTCTGCTGACCACGCCAGTTTTGCAGCACGCCAAATGCCTGACTGCTGCCGGTGAAAAAGCCGGGCAAAGTCAGTTTCGGCTGTATTTGTTGATAATCATCCAGCGATTGACTGCAACCACTGAGCAAGAGCAGGATAACGGGCAGAGTAACAAGTTTCATCGGAAGGTCCGGCTATGGTGCCACCTGAGAGTGAGGATACAGCTCATTACGCCAGCACAGCCAAAGCGGATCTGCCGGCACCCAAAATGAACCCGGCCGTCGATGCCTATATTCAGGATGCCGCCCCTTTCGCCCGGCCAATCCTGACTGAGCTGCGCCAGCAGGTGCATCAGACACTGCCGGGCGTCAGAGAACAAATCAAATGGGGCATGCCGTTTTTTTGTCTGCAGCATAACCTGTGTTTTATGGCCGCCTTTAAAACACACTGCGGTTTTGGCTTCTGGCGGGCGGATGCCTTGGGTTTGCAAGTGCCAGCAGTCGGCAGCACCAAAGGCATGGGGCAGTTTGGTAAAATACTGAGTTGTGACGACTTACCTCCAAACGCCAGCTTGCAGGCACTCTTGTTACAAGCCGCAGCGTTGGACGCGTCGCCCGTGGTAGCGGCGCCGAGGCGCAGACCGGTGCCGGTTGGTCTGGCAATGCCAGAGGTGTTAGCGCAGGCGCTGCAACAGCACGACCAGGCTGGTAGTTTTTTCCGCCAAATGACTATTACCCAGCAAAATGACTATATTCAGTGGCTGCTTGACGCCAAAACAGATGTTACCCGGCAAAAACGACTGGACACTATCATTCAATGGCTGGCAGAGCACAAAACCAGAAACTGGAAGTATATGAAATAAAATAACTTTTTAATTTTTTCTAAAAATTTTCAGCTTTTTTCCGGATTTACCAAACTTAATCAGTCCGTGCCGCGACCAAGGCATATCAACAACGCAGAAACAGAACAGACAGTGTTTAAACGCAGCGACGAAACCTTAATCGACAAAGCCATCCACGGTGATGAGCGCGCCTGGCAGCAGCTGGTCGGCCGTTATCAGTCGGCTTTGTACTATTACAGCCTGCGGTTGATGGGCAACCCGGACGATGCCCGCGATCTGCTGCAGGATGTATTGCTGGTGCTGTGCCGCAATCTGGCGCAGTTTCGCGGTGACAGCAGTTTCAAGACCTGGTTATTTGGCATCGCCAATTACCGCGCCGTGGATATGCTGCGTAAGCGCAAACCGACGCAGGATTTAGACGATTTACCGGAACTGGAGCACGAAGACCAGCTCAGTCACGAGCAACAGTTGTCCGAACAACAAACCCAGGCGCTGGTGCAGCAAAAATTAAAGACGCTGCCACCGGAACAGAAGCTGGTGGTTGAACTGAGGTTTTATCAGCATTTTACCTTTGATGAAATTGCCGACCAGTTAGCAATTTCAAGTAATACAGTAAAATCAAGATTTTATAGCGCCCTGGATAAACTTCGGGTGCAATTGGAGGACCACGATGTCGAACAGTCAGCAAGTTTTTGACGCCTGGCTCGCCGGTGATCTGACGACCGATGCCTGCCGCAGCGCACTGGCGCATGACCCGGTGTGGCGCGCCCGCTTTGAAACTGCGGCCCAGCTGCAGCAGTTGGCCCGGCAACCAGACTATCCGCCGGTGCCGCAAGTCGATACCAGTACCATGTTCCGCCAGCAATGGGGCCACAAAACGGCGCGGCAAACCGCCTGGTGGCCAAAGCTCAGTGTCGGCATGTCTGCCATGGCACTGGTGATCAGCATGTCGCCGTTAAGTCTGCAAATGCAAAACGGTGGTATTGCGCTGCGCTGGAGTGATGTCGACCCGGCGGCAGTACAGCTGCAGGTGCAGCAACAGGTAGCAGCACA
>CBFGPY010000161.1:0-6304 GCA_965650755.1 uncultured Chromatiaceae bacterium
TGGCTTGGGAACATGCCTTCTTCCAGACCACAGACAAACACCAGCGGGAATTCCAGCCCTTTGGCGGTATGCAAAGTCATCAGCTGCACGGCATCTGAGTGTTCCTCGGCCTGGTATTCACCGGCTTCCAGTGCGGCCTGCGACAAAAACGCCGACAGCGGGCTCATTTCTTCATTGTTACTGAAGTTTAAGTTGGCGCAGGCATTGACCAATTCGTTTAAGTTTTCGATACGGGTCTGGGCTTTTTCACCTTTTTCTGCCTGATACATCGCATACAAACCGGACTGATGGATCACATGGTCCGCCTGTTCATCCAGCGATAAGTCGCGGATGTCGTCGTCGAGCCGGTTAATCAGCTCCATAAAAGCGGACACGGCATTGGCGGCGCGGCCACTGAGTTCTTTTTGATGCAACATCTGCTGTAGGCTTTGCCATAGCGTTTGCGAACTGGTGCGGGCGAATTCCCGCACTTTATCCATACTGGAATCGCCGATGCCGCGGGTTGGTGTATTGATGATGCGCTCAAGTGCGGCGTCGTCCTGGCGGTTGTTGATCAGCCGCAGGTAAGACAAGGCGTCTTTAATTTCCTGACGTTCATAAAAGCGCAGTCCGCCGTAAATCCGGTAATGGATGCCGTCCTGAATGAGCGCTTCTTCCAACACCCGAGATTGAGCGTTATTGCGGTACAGCACCGCCGCTTCAACCAGCTTGCCGCCCTGACGACGCCATTCGCGGATGCGGCTGACAATAAAGCGCGCTTCGTCCAGTTCATTAAAAGCGCTGTACAACGAAATCGGCTCGCCGTCGTCGCCGTCAGTCCATAAGTCTTTACCCAGCCGGCCCTGATTGTTGCTGATCACTGCGTTGGCGGCTTTGAGGATGATACCGGTGGAGCGGTAATTCTGTTCCAGCCGGATAGTTTCCGGCGTCGGGAAATCTTTGAGGAATTGCTGAATATTTTCCACTTTGGCGCCGCGCCAGCCGTAAATCGACTGGTCGTCGTCGCCGACAATCATCACGCGGGCATGGTTGCCGGCCAACAGGCGTAACCACTGGTATTGAATGGCGTTGGTATCCTGAAACTCGTCGACCAGAATATGGCGGAAACGCTGTTGATAATGACTGCGTACCTGCTCGTTGTTTTTCAGCAGTTCAAAACTGCGCAGCAGAATCTCAGCAAAATCAACCAGGCCGGCCCGGTCGCACATTTCCTGATAAGCACTGTAGATTTTGATCAGCGTCTGCAGATTAAAATCGCCACCATGCGCCATAGTGCCCGGCCGTTCGCCTTCGTCTTTGCGGCCATTGATAAACCACTGCACTTGCTTCGGCGCCCAGTGTTTTTCGTCCAGATTCAGTGCTTTGAGCACCCTCCGCACCAGACGGTACTGGTCATCTGAATCGATGATCTGAAAACCCTGGGGTAAATTAGCTTCCTGATAATGCGCGCGCAGTAAACGATGCGACAAACCATGGAAAGTGCCCATCCACAGGTTATTCAGGCTAACGCCAACGGTTTGTTCGATGCGCGAGCGCATTTCCTGCGCGGCTTTGTTGGTAAAGGTCACGGCCAGCAACGAATAAGGCGCCACCCGTTCAACTTGCATCAGCCAGGCCATCCGGTGCACCAAAACACGGGTTTTACCCGAACCGGCGCCAGCCAGTACCAGCATATGCTGGGGTGGTGCTGCAACCGCCTCACGTTGTTTATCGTTTAAACCATCCAGTAACAGCGAAACGTCCATCAACTCAAACCTATGGATAAATTTACAGCCATTATATACCCAAGCACCCGTCAGATGCGAGTTTCCGGGCCGCCACGCCCACAGGTGTGTATCGAGTTCAACCCCGTTTTAACAGCAATAATTGCGCTAAATCACTTAGTTCCACATGTGGTAGCACTAGCGGTGGTTTGGCCGCCTGCGGCTGCGGGCTATTTGCCGGATTTAGCCAGGCGGCCTGACAGCCGGCATTGAGCGCGCCCAGCACATCCGAACGGACATGGTCACCGATATGCAGGATTTGTCGGGTCTGAATGCCGAGCTGCGCTGCGGCATGGCGGAATAAATCCGGATAGGGTTTCATCCGCCCGTCCGGGCCGGCGCGTAAGGCAAACTGAAAATAAGGCGCTATGCCCATGCGCTGAATATCGGCATTGCCGTTGGTGATGGCGACCAGCGGAAACCGGTTGGCAAGCGTTGCCAGCAGTTGTTTAACCTCAGCACTGATGCTGATATTGGTGCGCTCCTGCAAAAAGGCGCCAAGCGCCAGTTCTGCGACTTCACTGGCTTCACAGGACGACAGGCCCTGCGCCACCAAGCCTTGCTCTACTGCGAGTAAACGCCAGCGACTGACATCATGACGGATCTCCGCATCCTGTGCTGCCAGCAACTTACGTTGTTGCCACCAGTATTGCGGATCATTGTGCGGCAAATCCTGCTTCAGCTGGGCTAAACGTTGCTGCATCGCCAGCTCGGCTGCGGCTATCACTGAACTGTTTGGATACAAAGTGTCGTCTAGGTCAAACGACAGGGCATCAATGGCTGACAGATTTTTATAAACGCGCATAGGCAGGTCCAACGGTTCGATCTGAGAGTTATTATGCATGGCTACACCGAACTTGTCTGGCTGTGCCAACTTATCAGCGCAAAGTAACTGCGAATCAACGATAGTGTTTGGGTGCGATACCCTGCATCGTTTATGCTGTAGCTATAGGTGAAAATCGGTACGCGCCGGTATGTAAGCTTTGGAGTCATTTTGAACCTCAGTCGCAACTCCCGGGTTTTGAGCTATGTCTGGCTGATACTGCTGTTTTATATGCCGGTCCTGACAGCGGCACCTATGCTTGATTGGCCTTGCCAACGCACCGTAATCAGTCGTTCTGCGACCAATATGCCTCCGTATTCCTATTTAAATGCTCAGCAGGAACTGACGGGATTTCGTATTGAATTTATTCAAAAAATTTTTGGCCGCCTCGGTTGTAAGCTGGAGATCCTGACCGATTCGCCGTGGAAACGTTCGTTGATATTGCTGGAAAACGGTGAGATGGACATGCTGATGAATGCTTCTAAATCGGCAGAACGAGAGGTTTACGCCTGGTTTTCTGCCGCATTTGAGCAGGAAAAAGTGGCGCTATATGTCAAAACAGACCCGCATTATCATCAGCCTATGGTGCGTAGCCTGCAGGACATTGTGAGCCGGGGTTTGAATATTGGCGTGATCCGCGGGAATTATTATGGTGAACAGTTTGCCACTATGCTTAAGCAAAGTGACCTGTCCAGCCATGTGGTCGAGGCCATCGACAAACCATCGTTGTATGCTTTATTGCTCAAAGATCGGGTGCAGTTGTACCTGGATTATTATCCAAATGGTCAATTAGCGCTGCGTGATGAAAAACTCGACAAGCAAATTATGCTGCATCCGATGCCGCCGTTGGTGATAGGTCAGGTGCATTTTATGTTCAGCCGCAAAAGTGTCAGCCCGGCTTTTGTCAGGCGCTTTGACCAGGAGTTATTGCGGATGCAGCAAGATGGTTCAATGCGGAAGTTGCAGCAGAAGTATCAGTTGCTGCCGTAATGACGGCGTGCTCAGAGGTCTTTTTTCCTCGCCCTGGGATGGGCGGCGTCATAAACCTTGGCCAGATGCTGAAAATCCAGATGGGTATAAACCTGAGTCGTGCTCAGGTTGGCGTGGCCCAGCAGTTCCTGTACTGCCCGTAAATCACCGCTCGATTCCAATAAATGACTGGCAAAAGAATGGCGCAGCATATGCGGGTGCACATGTTGCGACAAGCCCTGGCGCCGCGCCCATAATTCAACACGTTGCCGGACATGCCGCGCCGAGATCCTGCGCTTATGTTTGCTCAGAAACAGCGCGTCCGGCTCATCACCGATAAAAGCCGGCCGGCGTTGTAACCAGCGTTGCAGTGCCTTTTGTGCCAAAGAACCTATTGGCAGTACTCTGGTTTTATTGCCTTTGCCGCGCACGCGGATTTGCTGTTCACTCCAGTTGATATCGGCGAGATTGGCACTAACCAGCTCATCAAGGCGCAGGCCGGACGAATAAAACAGCTCTAAAATGGCGGCATCCCGCACGGCCAGATCATCGTCCGGTTCATCAATATCGAGCAACCGCGCCATTTCATCGACATCGAGATTTTTGGGCAAGGGTTTGGCAGTTTTCGGCACTTTTAAATATAAAGTCGGATTGTCGCTTCTGTGGCCTTGCTGCTGCAGATAACGATAAAAACTGCGCAGCGCCGCCAGCCGTAGCGCCAGGCTTTTCGGTTTCAGGCTTTGCCGGCAGCTCAGAATATGTTGTTGTAATTGCCGTTCGGTCAGTTGTAGCCAGTCGGGATCGGTCTGGCTGAGCCAAACCGCCTGCAGCTGTTGCTGATAAGTGGTCAGGGTTTGCCCACTGTAGGCGCGTTCAAATTGCAGATAAGCCAGAAATTTCAGTAACAGCGGGTCGGGCGCCATGGTCGCGGCAGGCTGCTCCGGCTCTGCACCGGTTCGTGGCTGAGACTGTCGGGTGCTAGAGGCCTTGCTGGCCATATCGCGGCAACACTAAAGCCAGTACTTTGGCGATGTGGTCGATAAACAGCGTATCCATGCTTGGCTGGAAGTGATCATCGAGCTGCGAACCAAAAGCCAACAAGGCGAGTGGCTGGTCGGCATGGCTAATCAGCAGCAGCGCTACCGAATGAATACTGGGCGGAAACAAAGTCGCCATTTCATCGCGGTTGAGACGACCGAAATAATAGTGCCGGCCCTGTAAGCGGTGTTCCAGCACTAATTGCAGCGCAGTGAAATGATCGCCCATGGCTTCGTGATTAAATTCAATCAGATTACAGGCATGCACTTGCGGCATTTTGTTGGCAAAGGCGCTGAGCGCCAGGCGGATGTCAGTTTTTTGCCGGGCCGCTAACAAATCGAGGTGTAACTGGTTCAGCGCAAAGAAAATATGTTCGTTTTGCCGGGCTATGCTCATCAGTCGGGTGATGTCTTCTTCCAGACCACGGACGCGCTCACGCTGTAATTCCATCTGGCGTTCGACCAAAGACACCGCGCCGCGCTGGGCATGGGGTAAGCGCATCCTGGACAGTAATTCCGGGTGATGCTGGAAAAACGCCGGATGTTCCAGCAGGTACTGATACACCAGCTGGTCGTGCAGATAGGTCTGATTGAGCTCTTTTACGTCGGTGACGTCCGTCATAACACCATTTGTCCGTCAAACACATGTTCAGCCGGTCCGGTCATTTTGACCGGCTGGCCTGGGCCGTTCCAACGAATTTGCAGACTTCCGCCCGGTAAGTCAACCCGAACCTGTGTCTGTAAGGTTTTCTGCATCTGGCCAACGACGGCAGCGGCACAAGCTCCGGTGCCGCAGGCCAGTGTTTCGCCGGCGCCGCGCTCCCACACCCGCAATTTGATATGACCAGGATTTACCACCTGCATAAAGCCAATATTGGCGCGTTCCGGGAAGCGTTCGTGATTTTCGAAGATCGGCCCCCACAACTTCACCGGGGCGGTTTGAATGTCGTCAACGGTGATCACCGCGTGTGGGTTACCCATCGACACTACGCCACATAAAGCTGTGGCGCTGTCGGTACCGTCGTCACCGTGCAGAATATAATTCAGTTCCTGTTTTTGCGCTTTAAACGGCACTTTGGCCGGTTCAAATTGCGGGATCCCCATATTGACGGTGACCTGGCCGTCCTGTTCGACGTACAGCACGATTTTGCCGGACTTGGTACTGACGGCAATTTTGTATTTATTGGTCAGGCCTTTATTGCGGACAAACTTGGCAAAACAGCGGGCGCCGTTGCCACATTGTTCTACTTCAGAACCGTCCGCGTTAAAAATGCGGTAATGGAAATCCAGGTCCGGGTCATACGGCGGCTCAACCATCAGCAACTGGTCAAAACCAACACCAAAGTTACGGTCGGCCAGCTGTTTGATTTGTTCTTTGGTCAGGAATACGTTCTGGCTGACGGCATCCACCACCATAAAATCGTTGCCCAGACCATGCATTTTTGAGAACTGTAATAACATGCCGTTAGGTACCGCCTTGTATCAGGTTGGCAGCAGCTGCTCGCCGCGCCATAAATCTGCCCATTGTTCGCGCTGACGCACCAGATGGACCTGATCGCCGTCGACCAGGATTTCAGCGGCCCGTGGCCTGCTGTTGTAATTTGAGCTCATGGTAAAACCATAAGCACCGGCCGAACGCACTACCAGATAATCACCCGGCTCAATTGCCAGCTCGCGGTCTCCGAAGCACTGGTACAAGCGGCGAAGCTCGC
>CBFGPY010000162.1:0-6290 GCA_965650755.1 uncultured Chromatiaceae bacterium
CAAGTACATGGGAGCTTTCGAAGTAGGGAAGGTGTGTCCATCCTAGATCACAACCCCAGTACAGTCCCAGTACACTTTGCCAAATAATGTTGGATGCTGTGTTGGTCAAACGACCAACACAGCATGCTGGCAGCTGCTGCTCAGATAAATATTGCGCTCACCTTAACGGAAAAGCAGCATTGAGGTCAAAATGGTTGCGCTAACATTTTGTCTGAATTAAGCTGTCTGCACATTGTTGTAAGCGATTTCTTTATTCCCGGATACCAGTAAAAAAAGGACAGGCAGATGCCGCGTGATACCGCAGCTGACGAATCAACAGCGTCAAGCACCCCTGAACAGATGACAGACCCAACTTCTGGTGCGACCCCGGATGCCGGTGGCCACAAACCGCAGACGTTAATTCTGATGGGCGTGGCCGGCAGCGGCAAATCCACACTGGCGCGGCATTGCGCGGACGCGCTGGGCTGGACTTATCTGGAAGGCGACGATTTTCATTCCGCCACTGCCAAGCAAATGATGGCATCTGGCCAGCCGCTCACGCCGGAACTACGCCAGCACTGGGTCGGTTTGTTGTGTCAGGCGCTACAGCAACAACAGGCCCAAGGCCTGCCAACAGTACTGAGTTACTCGGGGCTGATCCAGCAGCAACGGGCGCAAATCCGCGCGGCGGCCGCAGCGCCGTTATTTGTGTATTTGCATGGCCCGGCCGACGTGCTGGCGGCGCGGTTACGCGGCCGTAAGGCGCATTTTATGCCGGAATCTATGCTGCATAGTCAGCTGGCGACAATGCAGGTGCCGGTATTGGAGCCGGACGTGTTATGGCTGGACTTGCGGTTGCCATTGGAGCAACAAGTTAAAAGCATCTTTCAGGCGTTGCAGCTGACCGCTGATAGCGCTAACACAAAACCGGCGAATTGACCGTGCCGGATGATACAGGGTTAGCAGCATGACAAATACCACAAACATCAGCAGCACGGTGGCAGCACAGGCTGGCGGCCCGGTTGCTCAACGGCTTGGACTTGGCGAAAAAGCCGGCTATGGCGTCGGCGACATTGGCTTTAACTTCTACTGGGCCAATATCTCGGCCTTTTTACTGATTTTTTATACTGACGTGTTTGGCATCTCTGCTGCTGCCGCCGGCACTATGATGTTGATCACCAAAATCATTGATGCTTTTACCGACCCGATGATGGGCGCTATCGCCGACCGTACCCGCACGCGTTTTGGTAAGTTCCGGCCTTATCTGTTGTGGCTGGCGTTACCGCTGGCGGGCGCCGGTGTGCTGACTTACACCACGCCGGATCTCGACGCCGACGGCAAATTAATCTGGGCCTATGCCACTTACAGCCTGCTGATGTTGATTTATACCGGCATTAATATTCCGTATTCAGCGCTCTCCGGCGTCATCACTGCCAACAGTCAGGACCGCACCACGCTGGTCAGTTTCCGTTTTATCGGTGGTTTTACCGGTGGCATTTTAGTGACTTATCTGACACCTAAACTGGTGCCTTTGTTGGGGCAAGGCGATGACGTGCTTGGCTGGCAGCTGACCATGGGGTTGTTTGGTCTGGCGGCGGCGCTGCTGTTTCTCGTCACTTTTGCCACGACCCGCGAACGCATTCAGCCGGTCAGTACTGTGCCGACACCGGTCTGGCAGGACATCCGTGATTTGGCCGGCAACAAACCCTGGCTGGTGCTATTTTGCCTGGCGCTGGTGATCATGATCACCATCACGATGCGCGCCAGCAGCGCAGTGTATTACTTCAAATATTATCTGCAGCAGCCGCAGCTGGTCGGCGAGTTTTTGTCGAGTTACATGCTGGCCTTAGCATTGGGGGCCGCATCAACCCCGCTGATGACGCGCTTTTTGCCAAAGAAAACCCTGATGATGTTGCTGATGAGCCTGGCGGGCCTGATGTCGCTGGCGCTGTATTTTGTGCCGCCGGACAATATCACCTTGGTGTTTGCGCTTAATCTGGCGATTGGTTTTGTGCTGGGACCTAAGTCACCGCTGGCATTTTCCATGTACGCCGACAGCGCCGATTACAACGAATGGCGCACCGGCCGGCGCGCCACTGCGATGACTTTTTCCGCCGCGACTTTTTCGCAAAAGCTCGGTGGCGCGCTGGCGTCTGCCAGCATCGGCTGGGTGCTGGCGCTGCTCGGGTATGTCGCTAACGCGGAGCAGAATGCCGGTTCGCAACAAGGCATTTTGTGGCTGATGTCAGTGATCCCCGGCATTGTCGCGCTGCTGGCGGCGGCGGTGATGTGGTGTTATCCGTTGTCTGAGGCCCAGGTTCATGCCCTGCAACAAGAGCTGGCAACACGCCGTGCAGCTGCCGATGACAAAAATCTTTCTGATACCGAATTTTCCGGGAGTAAAACCTGATGCCTTTGATGAATCCGGACGCTACAGGGCAGCGTTATCAACTGTTCAGCGCCATCGCCATGCCGCAGGCCGCCGCGTTTTTGTGGAACCCAACCATGATGATCCAGCTGAACTGCCGCGGTTATGCCACAGCCCAGTTTATGCAGCCGGAACCGGCCAAATATGCCCATGCGCCGAATCTGGAAGCCAAAACTTTTATGCAGCCGGAGCAGCCGTATTACGCCCATCATCCGGGCCGTTTTGTTTATGTCAAAGACCAGGACAGCGGCGAGCTGTGGTCGGTACCTTATGAACCGGTGCGCCGTCAGCCGGCAAAATTCGTGTTTTCCGCCGGCAGTGCCGACATCTGCTGGCAGCTGGAACTGAGCGCGGACCTGCGGCTGGAGTGGCGGTTGGCTCTGGCACCGGATGCGCCGCTGGAACTTTGGCAGCTGCGGGTGCGAAACTTAGGCACTGCCACGCGCCGGCTTAGCCTGTACCCGTATTTTCCGGTTGGCTATATGTCCTGGATGAATCAGGGTGGCCGTTATGAAGCCGATTTACAGGCGGTGGTCTGTAGCAGCGTGACGCCGTACCAGAAATATCCGGATTATTTCAAACAAAAAGACTTTAAAGATCAGACCTTTTTACTGGCAGAGCGCGCGCCGCTGGCGTGGGAAGCCAACCAGCAGCAGTTTGAAGGTGAAGGCGGTCTGGCTGCGCCGGCTGGTGTCAGCGCCGGGCGGCTGGCAAACGGCAATGCTGATTATGAAACGCCGGCTTGTGCAGTGCAGTACGATGTCGCGCTCGCTGCCGGCGCCAATGAACACTTCCGTTTTGTGTTTGGGCCGGCCAAAGATCTGGCTGAAATCGCCGCAATTCGCCAGCGGTTTTTTGGCGCGTCTGAGACCGATGGTTTTGCTGCGGCTATTGCGCAAAGTCAGGCGCACATGGACGCTATCACACCGGCCATTCAGATCCGTACACCAGATGTGGGCCTGGATAATTTTGTTAATCAGTGGCTGCCGCGCCAGGTGTATTACCATGGCGAAGTGAACCGGCTCACTACAGATCCGCAGACGCGCAACTACCTGCAGGACAATATGGGCATGGCCTATCTGGCACCTCACACCGCGCGGCAGGCGCTGCTGACGGCGCTGTCGCAGCAGCATCAGAGTGGCGAAATGCCGGACGGCATTTTGCTGCATCCGGATGCACAGCTGAAATATATCAACCAGGTGCCGCATACCGACCAATGCGTCTGGTTACCGTTGTTTTTGCGCGCTTATCTTGATGAAACCAACGACTGGTCGGTGCTGGACGAGCAAGTTGGCTATAAAGAAACGGCTGCCGGCACAACCACAGTACGCGAACATCTGCACCGCGCTATGCATTGGCTCTGGCAGAAAAAAGATGAGCGCTGTTTGAGTTACATTGAGCAGGGCGACTGGTGCGACCCGATGAATATGGTTGGCTACAAAGGCCGTGGTGTGTCGGGCTGGCTCAGTCTGGCGGCGGCATATGCGCTGAATACCTGGGCTGAACTCATTGAAACTCAAGGCGAAACGGCTCTGGCGGACGATTACCGCGCAAAAGCAGCCGCCTTTAATCAGGCCGTGAATCAACATTTGTGGGATGGTCAGTGGTATGGCCGTGGTATCACTGACGACAACGTGGTATTTGGCATCAGCAAAGACCCCGAAGGGAGGATTTACCTCAATCCACAAAGCTGGGCGTTGTTAAGCGGCGCGGCGAGCCCGGCGCAGCAACAAGCGTTATTGCAGGCGGTGGATGCACAGCTGCAAACCCCGTATGGCGTGCAAATGCTGGCACCGGCTTATACCGCGATGCGCGACGATGTTGGCCGGGTCACGCAAAAATTCCCGGGCTCCGCTGAAAATGGTTCTGTGTATAACCATGCTGCGGCTTTTTATCTGTATGCCTTGTACCAGATTGGCGATGCGGAGCGCGCTTTCTCCGTGCTGCGCCAGATGCTGCCGTCAGCGGATGAGGCTGATCAGCGTCAGCGTGGCCAGTTACCGGTGTTTATACCGAACTATTATCGTGGCGCTTATAGCCAGTATCCACGCACCGCTGGCCGCTCCAGTCAGCTGTTTAACACCGGCACAGTGCATTGGGTGTACCGCTGCCTGATTGAACATCTGTTTGGCCTGAAAGGGGAAGGTGAGGGGCTTCGAATCCAACCGCAGCTGCCGGCACATTGGCCAGAAGCTGCAGTAACCCGGCAGTTCCGCGGCGCGACCATTGAACTCAGCCTGACGCGGCAGGCCGGCATCCAAAGTGCCGAGCTTTATCTGGGTGACCAGTTGCTGGCAGATCATCTGCTGCCGGCCATAGTGCCTGGCCAGACCTACCGGCTGCGCATGTTGTTACCATTGTAAGGACTGTGAATACAGCAAAGTAGTTAGCAAGCAAGGAGCCTGCAATGCCGTTACATACATCTGCCCCTGTCCCCGCCCCGGCAAAAGTGCGGATTGGGTTGCTGGGCGCCGCGCGGATCTCCGCGCGCGCCGTGCTGGAGCCGGCATTATTGCTGGGCGATCGGGCTGAAGTGGTGGCGGTGGCGGCGTCCTCCCAGGCCAAAGCCGATGCCTTTGCCGCGTCACATGGCATTGTCAGAGGTTATGGCAGTTATCAGGCGTTGCTGGACGATCCGGATATTGATCTGGTGTACAACGCCTTACCGGCCTCTTTGCATGCGAAGTGGAGTATTGCCGCCGCGCACGCCGGTAAACATGTGCTGTGCGAAAAACCTTTTGCGATGAATGCACAGCAGACCAAAGCGATGCTGGAGGCTGCTGATAGTCAGCAAGTCCTGCTGCTGGAAGGTTATCACTACCGTTTTCACCCGTTGTTTTTGCAAGTGGAAGCACTGCTGCACGGTGGAGCTCTCGGCGACATTCATACCGCACGCAGCCATTTTTCGGTGCGGATCCCGGCATTTGCCGGCTCGCTGCGCCATGAACTGGCGCTTGGCGGCGGTGCTTTGATGGATTTGGGCTGTTATCCGCTGCACTGGTTACGCACGTTGTTTGGGGATAGCTATCAAATCCGGCAAGCCGGCGCGATTTGCAACCGGCCACAAGTGGACAGCAGCTTCAGTGCCGAGCTGTTATTTATGCCGGCGACAGCGCCAGCGCTGACTGCACACCTGGGGTGTTCGATGGCAGAACATCTGGGTACGCAGCATCTGGCTTATCTGCAGCTGGAGGGCACACTTGGTTGCCTGACCATTGATAATCTGGTCGCGCCGCAGCAGGGTTATCAGTTGCAGCTGACAGCGGCCACGGCTGACAGCCCACTGCAGGCTGAGTCCCGGCAAATGCCGCCGCAGACCGACGGCCGCACCACCTATTTCTACCAGCTGCAACACCTGCTGGATTGCCTGCAACATGGCACCACACCACTGACCGGTGGCGCAGACGCGCTGACGCAAATGCAGGGCATTGATGCTTTGTATCAGGCCGCCGGACTGATGCCAAGGCCGGGCAACTAAACAAGCTTTTAGCCGCGGCGGCAATAGCCGCCCATTTGCAAAAAAACCATTCCACTTCAATACTTCAGCGGATTTCGCTGCCACAAGCTGCGGCGTGTTTTGCGGCTGTGTTGCACTGTCCTTGTCACCAGTTTGATTCTAATCAAAGTAAACCGGCCACCACAGGCGGACAATAAGCCGGCTGGTCTCACAAGGGGATATCTCTCTGGTGGTCACTATGTTTGATGTTGATCAATAACCCGGCAGTTAGACTTCGCTGTTTTAATTTGTGGACTGTATATTAGTAAATGATTAAGTAAATTAACCCCACAGGAGACGGTGGATGGATATCGTCGAACTCTCGCGCTTGCAGTTTGCCTTTACGGCAATGTACCACTTCCTATTTGTGCCACTGACGCTTGGTAT